>NZ_WIWH01000090.1:0-1386 GCF_009600035.1 Pseudomonas sp. FSL R10-2964
CTCCATCAGCACGCGGAACGCCCTGAAGATTGGTGAGTTCGGAAGCAAAAAATCCTGCCTTTTGGCGGGATTTTTTGTGTCCGACTTACATACGCGGCGTTATTGGAAGTCTTCGCCCTGCTCGCGGGCCTTCGCCTTCGCACGCTTGCGCTGCCCCCACCATTCTTCAAACAGAATGACCCCAAAAACCCCCGTCAGCACCGCCAACACTAGCCAGTCCCCCCACGACCACCCAACCCCGTACCAGCCGAAGACATCAAAGTGTCCCTTCTGGAAGCCCACGTACAGGAAATACACCACCGCCATAAGGCCCGCGTTACGGCAGGCACTGCCAAACGTCATACGCATTGCGACACCTTCTTGGCCCGTCCGGGCGGGTTCCTTTCTATTCGTTATGCGCTCCCGTGTTGCTAGTAGCAACAACCGGTCTAACGATATTTTCGCGGCTAAAATCCGGCGGCAGCTCGAGCCCGCAATTTCATGACGGTTCGCGCTGAAAGTCCCCTAATGTCCTCGCCATGAAAAACCATGTGCGCCCGATGCGACTTGGTTTCCGCGTCCCAATCATCCAGATCATCGATCAGGAAGGCGTGATTGCCTAGGTACGCTGCCGCCAAGTCAGCGGCCAGGCTGCGGGCGGGTTCGCCTGCCGTTTCGAAAACCCAATCCAGAATGTCACTCATCTGCTCGGCGGGTGTCCGCGGCACAACACCTTTGGCCTGATCCTGGACGAATGCGTTGTAAAGAAGTGCGCCAGCCTCGGGATCTTCTGCAGGGTTGCCCGGGCAGAGCCTGGGCTCCCAGGGAATCTGATACATCGATTGGCCAAGTACGTCCTGCAGGACGTAATCCGACGGCTTTACCAAACGCTGCATGAGATGGCTCCTTAAAAAATCGCATGGTAGCGCATCCCGAGCAGCCAAAAGCTGCTCGGATAAACCGCCACCTCTGGTGGCGTGAACAGCCTGACAGACGCCTCCCGAGCCCACGAGGGGGGGGAGGAAAAATGGCCCCCAGGCCAAATTTTTCCGGTCTGCCCTGGTGAAGCCCGTTCAGGGCGTAACCAGGGTGCGAAGCATCCGGCCGCACCGCTTGCGTGCGCGTCAGGTGAAACCGGACCAACCTGGATTCGCGATGTAGCAGTCGAGAAAGGGACAAAGGACCGCAACGAGACGTCGCGCAATTGCAGAATGCAGGTTGGTCCGGCTTTGCCGGGCGCGCACGCGGGTGAATTTTCGAGACAAGCCCGTTCAGGGCGCAGGTGAGGAAAGAGGGTGGAGGCTCGCGCAGCGAGTCGGAACCCTGAAAGCCTTACGGGGCGCTCCCCCGTAAGGTTTGGGCGTCCCGCAGGGCGCCCATGACAGACCGAAGGGATGGAGCGTTATT
>NZ_WIWH01000091.1:0-1328 GCF_009600035.1 Pseudomonas sp. FSL R10-2964
TGGACGAGCCCCATGAAAGACAGGACACCGTTTCCCCCTTACGATAAGGGATAGGCAAACGGTTATGTTTATGACTAACAGCAACGATAAGAGTGGGGAGCTTTTGGGCCAGGAGCGGCGACGCCGCTGGAGCCCGGAGCAAAAACTGACCATGGTTCGCGAGAGCCTTGAGCCAGGGCAAAGTGTGTCGGTCGTCGCTCGGCGCAACGGCATCAATGCCAACCAATTATTCCTGTGGCGCAAGCTTTACCAGGACGGCAGCCTGTCGGCGGTCAGCGCTGGTGAAGCCGTGGTACCGGCCTCTGAGCTGAGCGATGCACTCAAGCAGATCCGTGAACTGCAACGGATGCTGGGCAAGAAAACAATGGAAGCAGAAATCCTCAAAGAGGCCGTAGAGATCGCCCGGTCGCGAAAATGGATTGCGCACTCACCCTTGTTGCCGGGGGACGACCAGTGAAGCTGGTCAGTAAATGTCTCGGTGTAGCGCGCTCGCAATTAACGGTTCGAATCAAGCAATCGGTATCGCCCAAAGTGCGGCGAAGCAGGCCTGTGAACGATGTAGAGCTGGTCGCTGAGATCCAGCAAGAGGTCAGCGAACTGCCCAGCTATGGATACCGCCGCGTCTGGGGGCTGCTGCGTCGTGCACGTGAAAAGCGGTCGCTGCCGGCGATCAACGTGAAACGGGTTTACCGGGTGATGCGTGATCACAATCTGCTGCTTGAACGCCGGATCAAACAGCCTGGCGTGCCGCGTCGGCACGAAGGCCGTATTGCGGTGGAAACCAGCGATACGCGTTGGTGCTCGGACGGCTTTGAGTTCCGTTGTGAGGACGGCGCCAAACTGAGCGTGACCTTCGCCCTCGATTGCTGTGATCGCGAAGCCATCGGCTGGGTGGCAAGTCCGACCGGGTACAGCGGCGATGATATCCGCGACTTGATGCTGGAAAGCGTGGAGAAGCGTTTTGGTGATCAACTGCCCACCACGCCAGTGCAATGGCTGAGCGACAACGGCTCGGCGTACACCGCCGAACAGACACGCCTGTTTGCTCGACAGATCGGCTTGCAGCCGGTGACCACCCCGGTGCGCAGCCCGCAGAGCAACGGCATGGCCGAGAGCTTCGTGAAGACGATTAAACGAGATTACGTGGCGCACATGCCCAAGCCGGATGGAGAAACAGCGTTGCGTAACCTGGCAATTGCCTTCGAGCACTATAACGAGCAGCATCCACACAGCGCCTTGAACTATCGCTCACCGAGGGAGTTCAGGCGCTTAGCGGCAGCATCAATTTAACGGGGACTTGGTGTCCGGTTTGGTAGGGGCAAGTCCAG
>NZ_WIWH01000092.1:0-1285 GCF_009600035.1 Pseudomonas sp. FSL R10-2964
TGTATGGACCGGGGACATCGCGAACACTTTGTTCGGAGACATAGCGAACAGTTAGCGCAGCGATTTCCCTGATATTACAACCTCGGTCACCCTGTCAATTTGGGCAATACGATGGCTTCCCCAGAAGACATCGTATTGCCCATCCTGACTACCTTCTCGAACCCCCACCCGTTCGCCTACAAACCCTTTTCCCAGTTTCCAAACTTGACCTTGTAAGTAAATCTCACCATTGGCCTGCACTTTTCGTACATTCAGATCACTGCCGTATTCGATCGGGGCCAGCACTTCCTGATACGCCCTTGAGCTGGACGTGTAGCGAGAAGCCGGTACCTGCATGCCGATACCGCCATGCGGGCGCTCGTGGTTGTAGACCTGGCGCCATTCATCCAGCGTGAGCTGCGCAGTGGGCAGGTCGATCAGGCATATCCCCTTGAACACTTCCCTGATCATGCTGCGATGTTGTCTCTCCAGCTTGCCCTGCGTTTGAGGGTGGTAGGGCCGCGAGTGGCTCACCTTTACGCCCTGGCGCATGATCCAGATCTCCAGCCCCGTGTAGCTCTCCGGCTCGTCGCCCCACGGCGCGCCGTTGTCCATCGTCATGCGGTTTGGCAGTCCGTACTGGCGAAACGCATTGATCAGATGGGCCTGAACCGTGCCGCGCTGCTCGTTGCCGCAGGCGGCGATGGTCAAAAGAAAGCGAGAGTGGTCATCCAGCAAGGTCAAAGGATGACAGCGCCCCGAGCGCATGGGCACATGGCCTTTAAAGTCCATTTGCCACAGGTCATTGGGCTGCTCGTGCTCGAATGAGGTGAAGGGCCTGACGAGGCCTGCTTGGGGATCAATACGGTCATTGCGCTTGAGAATGGCATGAACCGTACTGGCTGCAGGCATGGTGCAGCCACGCCGCTCAAGGCAACCCTTGATCTTGCGTGCGCCCCAACCTGTGTGCTCGATATTGAGCGCCAGGATTTGTTGCTCGGGCTCCGGTGCGGTTTGATTGGGCGAGGTGTGGGGGCGACGGGACTGATCTCTCAGCCCGTCGCTACCCTCACATTGGAAACGTTTGAGCCACTTGTAGGCAGTTGTGCGGCCGATATTGAAGTGCTCGCACAATGCTTTAATGTTGGCGCCCTCGGCCAAAGCCAGAGAGACGAATTCAAGACGAAGATCCATGGCGGACATCTCTTTCCAGGACACATCACACCTCCTAAGGGGTCAATGTGTCGTATTAAAAGTGTTCGCGATGTCTCCGAACATTGTGTTCGCTATGTCCCCGGTCCATACA
>NZ_WIWH01000093.1:0-1235 GCF_009600035.1 Pseudomonas sp. FSL R10-2964
TGTAGTGGTCAACTAATCCCGGACACGACGTTAAGTTTTTCTTCGGCCCGAGCTGGCGCCAGCCCACCGTTGAATTGATGGGGTCGAATCCAGTTGTACCGATGCATCAAGAAATGGCTGATATCGCGCTGGGCTTCTTGAGCAGTTCTGTAGCCCACGGTCGGTATCCATTCAGTTTTCAAGCTGCGGAACACGCGCTCCATCGGCGCGTTGTCCCAGCAATTTCCCCGGCGACTCATGCTCTGACGCATTCGATAACGCCACAGCCGCTGGCGAAATAAACGACTCGCATACTGCGACCCTTGATCCGAGTGAAACAGCAGGCCCTGAGGCCTTCCACGTTGTTCGTAGGCCATATCCAGCGCCTTGATAACCAGCTCGGCGTCCGGCTTTTCCGACAATGCCCAGCCCACCACACGGCGCGCGCAAAGATCCAGTACGACAGCCAGATAGTGCCATTTCCCTTGGGCCCAAATGTAGGTGATGTCGCCGCACCACACCTGGTTGGGTGCCGGGACATCGAACTCCCGATTCAAGATGTTCGGGATATCCAGCCGTTCAACCGTCGCTCGTTTATAGGCATGAGAACCTGGCTGTTTGCTGACGAGGTCAAGCTCACGCATCAAGCTGCGCACTTTGAACCGACCGAGTTGTTCACCATCGTCACGCATCAACGAGAGAATGCTACGGCTGCCGGCAGCACTGCGGCTTTGCGAGAACAACTCACTCACCCGGCTGCGCAACCGAAGCCGTTCGACATCAGGCGTTCGACGCTTGAGGCGGTGGGCGTAATAACTGGATCGATTGATCTCAAACACTTTGCACAGCCAATCAATTGGCTCATGGACGCTCAGCTGATTGATCAGCGCGTACGCTCGTGATCTTCCGACATCAAGAGCGCGGTAGCCTTTTTTAATATTGATTTTTCCCGTTCAAGACGAGCGATCCGGGCTTCCAGCTCCTGGATTTTCTGCTGCTCCGGTGTCAGCGCTTTGCTCTGCGGAGTGACGCCTTGGCGTTCCTTCTGAACCTGGTCAACCCAACGGCGCAGGGCCGACTCGCCGACGCCGAGCGAACGGCTGGCTTCGATGTAGCTATAGTTTTGCTTGAGTACGAGGTCGGCAGCCTCGCGTTTGAACTCAGCGGAAAAGGAGCGGCGTTGTTTGGTCATCTGACACCTCGATCTGGCGAGCATTCTCGCCTAAATGGGTGTCCGGTTTCATTAGACCACTACA
>NZ_WIWH01000094.1:0-1166 GCF_009600035.1 Pseudomonas sp. FSL R10-2964
GTAGCAGCAACTGTCTTGCCCAGTCATTCACGTTCGCCATGCTGTGCCGTCGCGCAGCATGGCGTTAAGCCGGATCAACAGCACCCGCATGCATGCCACCAGCGCTACTTTTGCGCTCTTGCCTTTGCCGCATAGCCCTTCATAACGCGCTTTGAACGAGGCATCGTAGCGGATGACCGTCCAGCACGACATGTAGAGCGCACGCCTCACAGCACTGCGTCCACCGCAGATCTTGCGCTTGCCTTGGAACGTCCCGCTGTCATTGTTATACGGGGCCAGGCCGGCCAGTGCCGCAATTTGGTGACGGTCGAGTTCACCTAGCTCCGGCAGGTAAGCCATCAGGCTGGCAGCGGTGATCGTGCCGATGCCTTTGACAGATGTCAGTTGCGTCGTCTTGAGCGCGTCGAGCGCCTGCATCGCTTCTTCGATAGCCTTTTCCAGATCCAAGATTTGTACTTTCAGGAAGGCGATATGACCTTTCAATGCCTCGATAACCTTGGGCAGGTGAGCTTGATGGATGCGGCGCCGATCATCGTCACGCTGCTGGACGAAGCGCTCGCGTTGTTGGACCAACTCCCGCAAACACTGGGCCTGCGTGGAGACCATCTGCGGATTGCTTGCCTTTAGCGTTTGCGCAAACTGCGCGAGAACGTGGGCATCAATGGGGTCTGTTTTGGCTTGCTTGCCGATTGCCTCGGCAAACGCCCGTGCACGGCGAGGATTTATGCGGATGACGATAAATCCAGCCAGACTTAACGCCATCATCACGCCCCGCTCGTAACCACCGGTCGCCTCAAGCAGAGCCTTCTGTACGTCGTATTCGCTCAGCTTTTCGACCAGCTGCGCGTAACCTGCTGAGTTGTTGGGGACATTAAAGCTGACGTCTTGGGGGTGGAGCCAAACGGACAGAGTGGATTTAGCTACATCGATACCGAGCCAGGAAATCATAACAAACACCTCTTACACTCAAGGATGAGAGCACTCTGGTGATGCCCATGCTTGTGATGTTCGAGGTGCGCTCGTTCAACTGTTCGGGCTTGTAGCCAGAGCGGAGAGGTGAATGGCGGTTCTGCTGCTACACGTGCTTACTAACACTGCTGCCGAACAACCTGCCATTCACCGCTCTCACCCCAGACTTTATTCCTTTCTTTAGACACAAGCTGCCG
>NZ_WIWH01000095.1:0-1138 GCF_009600035.1 Pseudomonas sp. FSL R10-2964
TGTACGGACCGGACACATGGTGGACACACGTGCGGGGACATGGTGGACACATTATGCCCCGTAGTCAGGTTTGCTCACGTCGAACGTTCTTAGAAAGTGATGGCAGAAGTAGACGTCAAAGAGTCCATCTCTTTCAGGGTTGGGCCGTATTGCGATGTGCTGCCCAACCAAGCCCTTGGCGATGCTGAAATAGCGTTTCTGAAAGCGAAATCGGCTGTGATAAACCTTGGCCAACACATCGTCCGGCCCGTACTCAAACTCCGATAACTGCTGCGGATAAGCCCAAGGGCTGGAGCGATATCGGTCCATCGGCACTTGGTAGTTCAACGCTTGATGAGGTCGTTGTAGGTTATAAACCTCCCGCCATCGATCGAACGCGGATTGAGCCTCCTGGATCGTGGAAAATTGACGCCCATCAAGCACTTCGGCCTTGAGAGAGCGGTGGAAGCGCTCGATCTTTCCATTGGTTTGAGGGTGGTAAGGGCGGCTGTAGCTGATCCGAATTCCCAAACGAATCAGCCAGATACTCAGCTCGGTGATTTCACCTGGATTACGCGGTGAGCCCCATGGCGGGCCGTTATCAACATTGATACGAGCGGGTAATCCGAAGCGCTGGAATACCTCAACCAGCTTGTCCTTCACCGTAGCTCCACGCTCGTTATCACAAGCCTGAATAGCTAAATTGAATCGCGAGTGATCGTCCAACAGCGTCAGGGGATGGCATCGGCCTTCTTGCGTTGAGAAGTGCCCTTTGAAATCCATTTGCCACAGATCGTTGGGCGCATCGTGTTCAAATCTCAGCTTGGCCTCTTGCTCATTCGGAGCAGGCTGAATCAGTCCGTGCCTGTGCAGGACATTGGTCACGGTGCTGGGAGCGATCTGCTTTTTCAAGAGGGTGCTGATTGTGCGCCCACCCCAGGCTGGATGTTCTTGCCTGAGGGCTAAGACTTGCGCCTCCAAAACTGCAGAGGTCAGCTTGGGGCTGGTAGCCGGTTTGCGGGACTTCTCTTGCAGTCCCGACTGACCGTGCGCCTCGTAACGGTTAAGCCACTTGTAGGCCGTTTGCGGGCTGATGCCAAACCGTCGACACAGTTCTCGTTTATTGCTACCGGGTTGCCGTGCTAAGGCAACGAACTCT
>NZ_WIWH01000097.1:0-1113 GCF_009600035.1 Pseudomonas sp. FSL R10-2964
GGCGGCCGCGAAAACTGAGTGCAACACCTGACCTTTCCGGTACGGTGCTGCCCCTATGTCCTATTCCGAACTCAGCGTTGAAGAGCGCGCGATCATTCAGCTCAGTCAAGCTCAAGGCTTCACCCTGCGCGGCATTGCTCGCCTGATTGACAGGTCGCCCTCGACCATCAGTCGAGAGCTGAAGCGCAATCGAGGCAGTAGTGGTGCTTACTCGGCCCGCTGCGCCCAGCGACAGATGAGCATTCGGCGCCAGGTTTGTCGCCCTAAGCGCAAGCTTCTGCCGGGCAGTGAGCGCTTCGAGTTGGTGACCCATATGTTGCGTGAGCGTTTGTCTCCTGAACAGATTGCCGGCAAGCTGCGCGGCATGAACATTCCCAGCCTCAGAGATGCCTACGTCTGTCGAGAGACGATCTACAACGCGATCTATGCCTTGCCGGTCGGCGAGCTGCGCAAGGAGCTGATCATCTGCCTGCGCCAAAGCAAGGCGACGCGCAGACCGCGCTCTGGCGGCGTGGATCGGCGCGGCCAGATTCCGGAGATGGTCAGCATTCACGTGCGCCCGCCAGAGATCGAAGACCGGCTGATGCCGGGGCATTGGGAGGGCGACCTGATCAAGGGTAAGGCCAACGCCTCGTCGGTAGGCACGTTGGTGGAGCGCACCAGTGGCTACCTGATGCTGGTGAAGATGAACGACGCAACGGCGACCTCGGCGATGGAGGGCTTCAGTGCAGCGCTCAACGGCATGCCGCTGGCGATGCGCAAGAGCATGACCTACGACCAAGGCCGGGAGATGGCGCGGCATGCTGAAATCACCCAGCAGACCGGGGTCGCTATTTATTTTTGTGATCCGCACAGCCCATGGCAGCGCGGCAGTAACGAAAACATCAACGGCCTGATCCGCCAGTACCTGCCCAAGGGGACTGACTTGTCGGTACACAGCCAGGAGCAACTGAATGCCATCGCCCTGCAACTGAATATGCGCCCCCGTAAGCGCTTCGATTTCAAATGCCCGATCGAAGTCATGGGAGAGGTGATGCAGGAAGCCTTGGCTATGCGGCATGATGCTCCGGCTTCAATTCAATAACCGTGTTGCACTCAGCTCCTGCAACCGCC
>NZ_WIWH01000098.1:0-1002 GCF_009600035.1 Pseudomonas sp. FSL R10-2964
CAGTTACCTCGACGACTCATGCTGGCTACCAGGTTGTTAGCTTTCAAGAAGCTTCGCCAGTCTGAGCTGCTGTACTGACTGCCTTGATCCGAGTGGATCATCACCTCTTGCTTCGGCTTACGTCTCCAAACCGCCATCAGCAGTGCATCAATGGCTACGTCGCTGGTCATCTGCGACTTCATTGACCAACCAATGATCTGGCGTGAAAACAGATCGAGCACCACGGCCAAATACAGCCAGCCTTCATATGTTCGGATGTAGGTAATGTCTGTGACCCAGACTTTGTTGGGTTCTCTGACATCGAATTGGCGCTTCAGTAAGTTCGGTGAGGCAACGGCTGGTTTACCGCCATATTTTCCCGGCCTCCGTCGATACCCAGTCTGAGAACGTAAACCTTCAAGGCGCATCAACCTAGCTACCCGGTGACGGCCACAGCTCTCACCAACCTCTCGCAGGTCATCATGGATCTTGCGATAGCCATAAACACCACCGCTTTCCAACCAGGAGTGTTTGATCAGTCCAAGCAGTCGCTGATCGTCCTTGGCTCGCGCAGATTTTGGTTCTGATAGCCACGCGTAGTAGCCGCTGGGATGAACCTTGAGCGTCAGGCAAAGCCGTCGAATCGCGTAATGACCCGCTTGCTGCTTAATAAAGGCGTACTTCAGCCGCACTCCTTGGCAAAGTACGCGGCGGCCTTTTTTAAGATGTCTCGCTCCTCCGTCACCCGTTTCAGCTCGGCCCGTAGACGACGAACCTCAGCGCTCTGATCATCCTCCTCAACGCGCTGTTCCTGGGGCTTGGTGTAGCGCTTAACCCAGGCATAGAGGCTGTGCACGGACACACCCAATCGTGCAGCCACCTCCGAGACAGGAAGCTTCTTTTCGGTCACTTGTTTGACCGCCTGGATTTTGAATTCTTCGGGATATCGCTGGTTGCTCATGGCACCTCCTAATGGGCCTCATTTTAAGGCTTGGAGGTGTCTACGAAACTAGGGGCGATTCA
>NZ_WIWH01000099.1:0-925 GCF_009600035.1 Pseudomonas sp. FSL R10-2964
TAGGCTCTGTACGTAAAGTATTGTCGCAAGCACCGCATAGCGCAGGCCAATGAGACCATCGCCGCAAAACTTGTTGCGAGCTTGTCGAAGCGCGTCACGATGCGACGGTTCTCCTTCAGCCAGCCAAACATGCGTTCGATGATGTTGCGCTGCCGATATTTGGGGCGATCAAAAAGTCGAGGCAATCCTGGCTTGGTTTTGCGCTTCATGCTTCGCAACGGAATGACTGGCTGCATGCGATAACGATCACAATACTGGCGCAGCGCTTCAGCGTCGTAACCCTTGTCAGCCAGCAACCAGCGGCAACGCTTGCGTGGGCGACCGCGCAGGCTGGGTATGCAAGCCTGATCGAGTAGCGGTTGGGCATAGGCTATATCGCTGGCTTGTCCGCCTGACAACAGGAAACGCAGAGGCACACCATTGGCGTCGCACAGCATGTGAATCTTGGTCGTCAGGCCACCCCGGCTGCGCCCGAGCGCGTGGTCTTGCGGTTCTTCAAATCCCCTTTTTTCCCGGCACCTGATGAGGCCCGGGTTGCTCGTACGGCAGTGGAGTCGATCATCCATGTTTCCAAGTCAATCAAACCCTGCTCATTCAATCGGATATGAAGACGCTTGAGCATCTGATCAAAAGCTCCGCAATCACGCCATCCCCGGAACCGTTGATAGATCGTTGACCAAGGGCCGAATCGTTCGGGCATGTCTCGCCAGGCTGCGCCAGAGCAAAGCACCCAGAGAATACCGTTTAGCATCAGGCGATCATCGGCCCGAGGGCGCCCGGTGCGCTGATTTTTGGTGAAGATATCTGCAACCAGATCCCAGGCTGCGTCGGGGAGTTCATACCGCTTTGCCATCTTGGCCTCCTGGCTTTAATGGCGGTGTATTTTACAGAAAATCGTATTTCTTGGGTTTACGTACAGAGCCTA
>NZ_WIWH01000009.1:0-133813 GCF_009600035.1 Pseudomonas sp. FSL R10-2964
CACCACTCATTCAATAAATCTGAGTGGTGTTGGCAGATTTAGTTCCGGGAGCTTAAAAACTCTTTGGAATAAGCCCGGTCTCTGCAGCAGCAATAAATTTTTAGTGTGGGAGCGGGCTTGCTCGCGATGGCATCAACGCGGTCATTGCGACAGACCGCGTCGCCTGCATCGCGAGCAAGCCCGCTCCCACATTCCCTCATTAATGCGCTTCATCCCAGTTGTTGCCCACGCCTACTTCAACCACTAGCGGCACATCCAGCTTCGCCGCTTCGCTCATGTGTATCCGCACTTCATCACGCACCTGGTCCACCAGGTCTTCGCGCACTTCGAGCACCAGTTCATCGTGTACCTGCAGGATGACGCGGGCATCGAGGCCTGAGGCGCTGAGCCAGTTATCCACAGACACCATGGCTTTTTTGATGATATCGGCTGCCGTGCCCTGCATCGGTGCGTTGATTGCCGTGCGTTCGGCGCCTTTGCGCAGCGCCGGGTTTTTCGCGTTGATTTCCGGCAGGTACAAGCGACGACCGAAAATGGTCTCGACATAGCCTTGCTCGGCAGCCTGGGTGCGCGTGCGCTCCATGTAGTCCAGCACGCCCGGGTAACGTGCGAAATAACGGTCGATATAGGCTTGCGACTGTTTGCGGTCGACGCCGATCTGTTTGGCCAGGCCAAAGGCGCTCATGCCGTAGATCAGGCCGAAGTTGATGGCCTTGGCACTGCGGCGCTGGTCGGTGGTGACGTCCGCCAGATCAACCCCGAACACCTCGGCAGCGGTGGCGCTGTGCACGTCCAGATTGTTGCGGAAGGCATGCAGCAAACCTTCGTCCTTGGCCAGGTGGGCCATGATCCGCAGCTCGATTTGCGAGTAGTCGGCCGCCAGCAGTTTGTAGCCTTTAGGGGCCACAAAGGCCTGACGGATCCGACGACCTTCGGCGGTACGGATCGGAATGTTCTGCAAGTTTGGATCACTTGAAGACAAACGACCGGTCGCCGTGACGGCCTGGTGGTAGGAGGTGTGGATACGGCCCGTACGCGGGTTGATCTGCTCAGGCAGGCGATCGGTGTAGGTGCTTTTCAGCTTGCTCATGGAGCGGTACTGCATCAGCACCTTGGGCAGCGGGAAGTCCTGCTCGGCCAGTTCTGCCAGCACGGCTTCGGCAGTCGAAGGCTGGCCTTTGGCCGTTTTGCTGATGATTGGCAGACCGAGTTTTTCATACAGGATCACACCCAGTTGCTTGGGTGAGCTCAGGTTGAACTCCTCGCCGGCAATGGCAAAAGCCTCACGCTCCAGCGCAACCAGCTTGTCACCCAGCTCAACACTCTGGATACCCAGCAGGTTGGCATCCACCAGCGCGCCCTGGCGTTCAATACGCGCCAGTACCGGCACCAGCGGCATCTCGATGTCCGTCAATACGCTGTTGAGGCTAGGGATCGCTGCGAGTTTTTCGTGCAGTACATGGTGCAGGCGCAAGGTCACGTCGGCATCTTCGGCCGCATACGGGCCGGCCTGCTCCAGGGAAATCTGGTCGAAGGTCAGTTGCTTGACGCCCTTGCCGGCAATGTCCTGGAAGCTGGTGGTGGTGTGGCCCAGGTATTTGAGGGCCAGGCTGTCCATATCGTGGCGGCTGCCCGTGGAGTCGAGCACATAGGACTCAAGCATGGTGTCGAAGGCAACGCCCTGAACCATGATCCCGCAGGATTGATCGCCACCGATGGCGCAGTTGGCCAGAATATTCATGTCGTACTTGGCGTGTTGTCCGACCTTGGCTTTGCTCGGGTCTTCCAGCAGCGGCTTGAGGGCACGCAATACCGTGTCGCGATCCAGTTGCTCGGGTACGCCCATGTAGGAATGGGTCAATGGAATGTAAGCCGCTTCGCCAGGCTTGACCGCGAACGACAGGCCCACCAGCTGCGCTTGCTGCGCGTCCAGGCCGGTGGTTTCGGTATCAAAGGCAATCAATTTGGCGTCGTTGAGTTTTTTTAGCCACACATCAAAGCGAGCCTGATCGAGGATGGTCTCGTACTGTTGCTCCGCTTCGGCGGGCGCTTCAGGAGCCTCATGCACAATCACCTGCCCGGCACGCTTGGCCTCGCGCTCAACTTCGGCAATCCAGCTTTTGAACTCAAGTTCGGTGTACAGCTCAATCAACTTTTCGCAGTCAGGCGCCTTGAGGTGCAAGTCTTCCAGGCCGATATCCAGCGGCACATCGATCTTGATCGTCGCCAATTGATAGGACAAAAACGCCATTTCGCGATGTTCTTCGAGTTTGGCAGGCAAGTTTTTGGCGCCGCGAATGGGCAGGGTCGGCACGATATCGAGCTTTTCGTACAGATCGACCAAACCACCGCCTACACCCACCAGCAAGCCGGACGCTGTCTTGGGACCAATACCAGGTACGCCTGGAATGTTGTCAGACGAATCGCCCATCAGCGCGAGGTAGTCGATGATCTGCTCGGGCGATACGCCAAATTTCTCTTTAACGCCCTCAATGTCCATCACGCTGCCGGTCATGGTGTTAACCAGCGTGATGTGGCCATCAACCAGCTGGGCCATGTCCTTGTCACCGGTGGAGATGACCACTGGTCGGTCTGCCGCGGCGCTGCTGCGGGCCAGCGTGCCGATGACATCATCGGCCTCCACGCCTTCAACGCACAGCAAGGGGAAACCCAGCGCAATCACACTGGCGTGCAATGGCTCGATTTGCACCCGCATGTCATCGGGCATGCTCGGGCGGTTGGCCTTGTACTCGGCGTACATGTCATCGCGAAATGTCCCGCCCTTGGCATCGAAAACCACCGCGAACGGGCTGTCCGGATACTGCTTGCGCAGGCTTTTGAGCATGTTCAATACGCCCTTCACGGCGCCTGTCGGCAGCCCTTTGGACGTAGTCAGCGGCGGCAGCGCGTGGAAGGCGCGGTACAGATATGAAGAACCGTCCACCAGGACGAGGGGAGCTTGGCTCATGAGCAGGATCAACCTTTTCGGCGAGTCCGGCGCTAGAATGTCCGGACCAATGACGACAAAGGGACAAGGTTATCATGCGCACACTCAATCGCCTGTTGCTGACCGGTTTGTTTGCATTCACTCCGCTGGTAACCTTCGCAGCAGATGAAGCAGTCACCGCCGATCCAGATGTAACCATTCGCACGGAAGGCGATAAAACCATTCAGGAGTACCGTCAAAACGGTTTCCTGTACGCCATCAAGGTCACCCCAAAAGGGGGCAAACCGTACTTCCTGGTACGGGCTGATGGTACTGATGCCAATTACATCCGTTCCGACCAGCCGGATATGCTGATTCCTTCGTGGAAAATCTTCGAATGGAAGTAGCGTCTTAACTTTAATTGGCGCCGCCTTGCGCGGCGCCCGTACTGGCAATTTAAATCATGTCTGTATTCACCCCACTGACTCGCAGCGAGTTGGAAACCTTCCTTGCGCCTTATGAACTCGGCCGTTTGCTCGATTTCCAGGGGATTGCTGCGGGCAGCGAAAATACCAACTACTTCATCAGCCTGGAGCGCGGTGAATTTGTCCTGACCCTGGTTGAGCGTGGGCCGGTCAAAGAGATGCCGTTCTTTATCGAGCTGCTGGATGTGCTGCATGACGCCGACCTGCCGGTGCCATTCGCCTTGCGCACCGTTGACGGCCAGGCCCTGCGCGAACTCAAGGGCAAGCCGGCGCTGCTGCAGCCGCGCCTGGCGGGCAAGCATATTCGTGAGGCCAACGCCCAGCATTGCGCCCAGGTTGGGGAACTGCTCGGCCACTTGCATACCGCGACCCGCAACAACGTACTGGAACGCAAGACAGACCGCGGCCTGGACTGGATGCTGGCTGAAGGTCCTGCCTTGATGGCTGGTTTGTCGCCTGATTCAGCAGATTTGCTGCAAAAGGCGCTGCAGGAAATTACTGAGCGCAAGGCGCAGATTCTGGCACTGCCCCGGGCGAACCTGCATGGCGACCTGTTTCGTGATAACGCGATGTTTGAAGGCACTCATCTGACCGGGCTGATCGATTTTTACAACGCCTGCTCGGGCCCGATGCTGTACGACGTGGCCATTGCCCTGAATGACTGGTGTGCAGACGAAGACGGTCAGATCGATGCTCCCCGCGCCCGTGCGCTGCTGGGCGCCTATGCCGCCCTGCGTCCGTTCACTGCCGCCGAGGCCGAGTTGTGGCCAACCCTGTTGCGCGTTGCTTGCGTGCGGTTCTGGCTGTCGCGCCTGATCGCAGCCCAGACCTTTGCCGGTCAGGACGTGCTGATTCATGATCCGGGCGAGTTTGAAAAACGCCTGGCTTTGCGTCAGACGGTGACCGTACAGCTGCCGTTCGCGTTGTAACAAACACTGAAATCAATTGTGGGAGCGGGCTTGCTCGCGATTGTAGCGACGCGGTGTATCTGAACAACCGCGTCGATCCAATCGCGAGCAAGCCCGCTCCCACAGAGGTTCTGGCAAGCCGCAACTTTTGTGAATGTCACACAATCTGTGGGAGTCGGCTTACAAGCTTTCCAGACACCCCGCCAGGTCATTGCCGAGTTTTTCCAGCAACTGCTCATACCCCTGCGCCGTCGCCGGGGTGTAGCCACCCAGGGCATCCAGCTCCGCCAACTTGACCGGTAACCCGGCTGTCAGGGTGTCCGCCAGGCGCGGACGCAGCGGCGGATCGCTGAATACACAGGTCTTGCCCACTTCCTGCAGACGCTTACGCATGGCGGCTACGTGCTGGGCGCCCGGCTGAACTTCCGAAGCCACACTGAAGGTTCCCGTGTGCTTGATGCCGTAAGCGCTTTCAAAATAGTCGTAGCCTTCGTGGAAGACGAAGAACGGTTTGTCGGCAATCCCGGCCATACGCTGCTTGAGGCGCGCATCCAGCCCGTCCAGGCGTTCGTTGAAAGCCTTGAGGTTACTCTGGTATTTGCCGGCATTGGCAGGGTCTTTTTCACTCAGGTCCGCCGCCATTTTCGCGGCGATCACCCGCGCATTGTCCGGAGCCAGCCACAAGTGTGCATCCAGGGTGCCGGGACGATGATCGTGATCATGTTCGGCGGCATCTTCTTCGTGCGAATGGCTATCTTCGGCGAAATGACGCAATTTCAAGCCCGGCAGGGTTTGTACCGTAACCGATGGCAGGGTGCGGCCCTTGATCACTCGTGGCAGAAACCCTTCCATGTCCGGACCGATCCAGTACAAAAGATCCGCCGACTGCACGCGCCGTACGTCGGATGGGCGCAGCGCATAGTTATGCGGTGAGGCATTGGGCGGTAAAAGCACCTCCGGATGCCCCACGCCGTCCTGCACGGCAGCGGCAATCAGTTGCAGGGGCTTGATGCTGGTCAGCACGTTGACCTCGGCCCGGGCCGGGCTGATCACAAGCAAACTGGCGCTTAGAGCAAGAAAAAGGGAAAAAAGACGGGGCACGATAAGCACTCATGATGGCTGAAACAGGTAACATAATAACGTCTCTCTCAATAATCGTCGCCGCCCATGCCTATAACACCGCTTGCCAGCCGTCCCCACGACCATTCTCATTGTGTCCATAGCGCCCTGACCGAGGCCGATGCCTTGTGTGCGCAAAAGGGCCTGCGCCTGACCGCCTTGCGTCGACGGGTGCTTGAGCTGGTGTGGCAAAGCCACAAGCCGCTGGGTGCCTACGACATTCTTGCAGTACTGAGCGAGCAGGATGGCCGTCGCGCTGCGCCGCCTACCGTTTATCGGGCTTTGGACTTTCTGCTCGACAATGGCCTGGTGCACCGCATTTCCTCACTCAACGCTTTTGTTGGCTGCAGCCACCCCGAGCACCCGCACCAGGGCCAGTTCCTGATTTGCCGCAACTGCCACGCCGCCATCGAGCTTGAGCAAAAGTCCATCAGCGACGCAATTATCAATAGCGCCCGGGATGTCGGCTTTACTGTCGAAGGCCAGACTGTCGAAGTGGTCGGTTTGTGTTCGGGTTGCCGGGAGGCCTGATGAGCGCTGCACTGATTCGCCTGCAACATGTCACTGTGACCTATGCCGGGCAAAACGTACTCGACAATATCGAGCTGAGCGTTGAACCGGGCCAGATCGTGACTCTGATCGGCCCCAACGGCGCCGGCAAGACCACGCTGGTCAAAGCCGTGCTCGGCCTGCTCAAGCCCACCAGCGGCAGCGTATGGCGCAAGCCCAAGCTGCGCGTGGGCTATATGCCGCAAAAGCTTCACGTTGACCCGACACTGCCATTGTCCGTGTTGCGCTTTTTGCGCCTGGTGCCCGGTGTAGACCGTGCCCAGGCCCTTGAGGCGCTAAAGGAAGTCGGTGCTGAAAAGGTCATCGATAGCCCGGTGCAAAGCGTGTCCGGTGGTGAAATGCAGCGCGTGCTGCTGGCCCGCGCCCTGCTGCGCAAGCCCGAATTGCTGGTGCTCGACGAGCCGGTGCAAGGCGTGGACGTGGCCGGTCAATCGGAGCTGTATGCCCTCATCACCCGCCTGCGCGACCGCCACGGCTGCGGCGTGCTGATGGTCTCCCACGATTTGCATCTGGTGATGAGCACCACCGATCAGGTGGTATGCCTCAACCGCCACGTCTGTTGTTCGGGCCATCCCGAGCAGGTGAGTGGTGACCCGGCTTTCGTTGAGCTATTTGGCAAAAACGCACAAAGCCTGGCGATTTATCACCACCATCACGACCATGCTCATGACTTGCATGGCTCAGTGGTTAGCGAAAATAACCCGGCGGCATCCGCCCACGTTCATGGAGAAGGCTGCAAGCATGGCTGATTTTCTGCTTTACGCCCTGCTGGCAGGTCTGGCTTTGGCAATAGTTGCAGGCCCTTTGGGGTCATTCGTGGTGTGGCGGCGCATGGCCTACTTCGGCGACACGTTATCGCACGCAGCCCTGTTGGGCGTAGCCCTGGGGTTCCTGCTGGATATCAGCCCGACCATTGCCGTGACCGTGGGCTGCCTGTTGCTGGCGGTGCTGTTGGTCACGCTGCAGCAGCGACAGTCGCTGGCATCCGACACACTGCTCGGAATTCTCGCCCCCAGCACCTTGTCCCTCGGGCTGGTCGTACTAAGCTTCATGCACGAAGTGCGGATCGACCTGATGGCGTATTTGTTTGGTGACCTGCTGGCCATCAGCCCAACCGACCTGATGTGGATCCTGGGTGGCAGCGCGACGGTTCTGGCCTTGCTGGTTGCACTGTGGCGACCATTGCTGGCGATCACCGTGCATGAAGAGCTGGCCATGGTTGAAGGCCTGCCCGTGGCGGCGTTACGATTGGCCCTGATGCTGTTGATTGCGGTGGTGATTGCCGTGGCGATGAAAATCGTCGGCGTGTTGCTGATTACCTCCTTGCTGATTATTCCGGCGGCCGCGGCCCAGCGTCATGCTCGCTCGCCGGAGCAAATGGCACTGGGCGCCAGCGCGCTGGGCATACTGGCCGTAGTGGGTGGCCTTGCACTGTCATGGTTTAAGGACACGCCAGCAGGCCCGTCGATTGTGGTGTGTGCCGCAGCACTGTTTTTGTTGAGTTTTGTTCTACCCCGTCGAGGGGTGTAGACTTGCTTGTTTTTTGCGCACTTAGAGAGCCGCAGGAATGAAGCTGTTCAACTCCCGTTACTTGCTCCTGGCCGCATTTTCCCTGCTGCTGGGCGCCTGCCAAAGCACGCCGTCGGCCGACACTACTGCCGCCGCCGCACGCGCTACGGCCATCGCACAGCTGGAGCAAAACCTGGCCAGCAGTGAACTCGCGACCGCTGAAGACCAATTGAGCGCCTTGCAGGCGCAAACCCCGGATGATCCGCAGTTGGTGCAGTACCAGCGCCAACTGGCCGAGGCCTACCTGCAACGCAGCCAGATCGTCCTGCAAAAGGGTGATGTCAACGCGGCAGCTACCGCCCTGAGCCGTGCCCGCGCCCTGATGCCCAAGGCCCCTGCACTGACCGGTGGGGTCAATAGCGCCATTGCCCAGGCCCGCAAGGCCGAGCTGGACAAGGCTGAAGCCGCCCTCAAGGCTGCCGAGGCCCGACCACCGGCCAAGGTGATCGACCCGGCGGCCGAAAGCACCACCGTTGCACTGAACATCAACGATATTGCCAAACTTCGCCATCAACTGGATTTGATCGCGCAAGATATCGTCAATTACCAGTGCGCCGTCAGCCTGCAGGTTCCGCGTACGGCGGATTATCCATGGCTGGCCACACTGATCAGCAAGCGGGTTAAAAAGATCGACCCCGAGTTTGACCTCAAGCTGAACCGTCAAGTCATTCGCCACGTACCCGCACAAATGGTGCTGATCCCCAGCAAACCGGAATAAAACATCCGGGCATGAAAAACCCGTAGCAGCCAAAGGCTGCTACGGGTTTTTTGTTTTCGGCTAGGCCGGTATTGCCTTGGCCCTGGCCTCCCGTGACCACACGCGGTGTTGCCCGATGGCTGCAAAAAAGGCTTTTAGATCCTGGGCATCCTTGATCGCCAGCAACCCTTCATCTGCCTGTAGGTGCAGCACGTCCAGCAGTTGTCTGGCATCACCCTGCAAGGCGATGGCCTTGAGGTGCTTGTACGCTTCCAGCAGGTAGTGCAAGGCCACTCCGTCGCCGCTCAGTGCCTTGATCGACGCCGCGCCACCCGGTACGTACACCGCGTCGAACGCCACCGAAGGCAAGCCTTCCATAGATGCATCCACAGCCAGCAATGTGCCGTCAGCGGTTTTCACCGGGGCTGACGTCGGGCCCAGCAATTTGGCGTGGGCACCCTCTGCTGCAAGCGCCTGTTTCAGCGCATCGATCGCTTTACCATCCACCCCGTTGGCCGCCAGGATCGCCACTTTTCGGGTTTTGATATTCCCCGCCAGCAGATTGGCCTGGCTCAGGGCCGGCGACTGGGTAAAGCGAGTCTTGCGCTCAGCTACCGTACCGGCCTTGGGTGCGGGCAAGCCCAGATTTTCGGCGACGCGCCTGGCCAGGCCCAAATCAATATTGGCCAGAATCTCATTCACCTGCCGCGCACGGATAGACTCGCGCTCAACTTTACCCAGCTCAAAGCTGTAGGCAGCAATGATGTGCTCTTGCTCATGGTTGCTCATGCTGTTGAAGAACAGCCGCGCCTGGGAGAAATGGTCACCGAATGATTCGCTGCGCTGACGGATTTTGTTGGCGTCGATGCGTTCCGGGTAACTCTCAAAACCGCCGTCACTGGCCGCCGGTGGGGTTTCTTTTGGCCAGCCGCCATCGATCGAGTTGGGTTCGTAAGCTGCACGCCCCTTGTGGAGGGTGCTGCGGTGTTGGGCATCACGCTGGTTGTTGTGGAATGGCGCCACCGGACGGTTGATCGGGATCTCATGAAAATTCGGCCCGCCAAGGCGACTGATCTGCGTATCCGTATAGGAAAACAGGCGCCCTTGCAGCAACGGGTCATTGGAAAAGTCGATCCCTGGAACAATGTGGCCAGGGCAGAAGGCGACTTGTTCGGTTTCTGCGAAAAAATTGTCCGGGTTGCGGTTGAGGACCATTTTTCCCAATGGCGTAATCGGTATCAGTTCTTCCGGGATCAGCTTGGTCGGGTCAAGGATATCGAAATCAAACTTATGCTCATCTTCCTCCGGGATGATCTGGACACCGAACTCCCACTCCGGGTAATCGCCCGTCTCAATGGCGTCCCACAGGTCACGGCGATGGAAGTCCGTGTCTTTGCCTGCGAGCTTCTGCGCTTCGTCCCACACCAACGAGCAAGTGCCTACACTTGGGCGCCAGTGAAATTTGACGAAGTTAGACTGGCCTTGCGCGTTGATGAAACGAAAGGTGTGCACGCCAAAGCCCTGCATGCTTCTCAGGCTTTTCGGAATGGCCCGGTCGGACATGGCCCAAATGACCATGTGAGCGGATTCCGGCACCAGTGAGACAAAGTCCCAGAAGGTGTCATGGGCCGAGCCGCCAGTAGGGATTTCATTGTGTGGTTCAGGTTTTACAGCATGTACAAAGTCTGGAAACTTCACCGCATCCTGTATGAAAAATACCGGCATATTGTTCCCGACCAGATCGAAGTTACCTTCGTCGGTGAAAAACTTGACCGCGAAACCGCGAACATCACGCACCGTATCCCCGGAGCCCCGCGGGCCTTGCACGGTGGAGAAGCGCACGAATACGGGGGTTTGCTTGCCGGGGTCCTGCAAGAATCCTGCTTTGGTCAGTGCGCTGTGGGACTTGTACGCCTGAAAATAACCATGAGCACCAGTGCCTCGCGCATGCACGATGCGCTCGGGAATACGCTCATGGTCAAAATGCGTGATCTTCTCGCGCATGATGAAGTCTTCGAGCAGCGACGGCCCGCGCGAACCGGCCTTGAGGGTGTTCTGATTGTCAGCAATCTTCACCCCTTGGTTGGTTCGTAAGGCCTGATCGGTGGCGTCGTCGCGAAAGGTTTCAAGGCTTTCCAGTTTGACGTTGGTGTTACCACGATCCAGGGTGTCGGTGCCGGCCATCTGGCTCTTGTTGGAAGACGGTTTTTTGCTGCTCATCAGACTAAACTCCTTGTATGCGAAAGCCCTGTGGTAAGGGCTTTGTAGACAAATACCGCCCAAGCGGATGCGAGTTGCTTAAGTACTGACGTCTGGCCGTTACCGTCGTTCCTTTTTTCTGACCTTTAGTCGTCTTATTGCCAAATCAAAGGTTTGTGCGCAAATAAATGCTAAGTGCATCTATACGGACAGGCTAAAATGCGCGCCCGGCTTACCGCTGAACTTCTATTTACGCGCCCACAAGGTTCGCTACGTGATTGAGTTTCATAACGTTCATAAAACTTACCGGGTTGCCGGTAAGGACATCCCCGCGCTGCACTCCACCACTTTGCGTGTTGAGAGCGGCCAGGTGTTCGGCCTGATAGGCCACTCCGGTGCGGGTAAAAGTACATTGCTGCGCCTGATCAACCGCCTCGAAACGCCGAGCGGCGGCAAAATCATCGTCGATAACGAAGACGTAACCGCGATGGACGCCAACGGCCTGCGCCGTTTCCGTCAGCAGGTCGGCATGATTTTCCAGCACTTCAACCTGCTGGCTTCCAAGACCGTGGCCGATAACGTCGCGATGCCTCTGACACTGGCCGGTGAATTGTCCCGCAGTGCCATTGATAAGCGCGTTGCAGAGTTGCTCGAGCGCGTGGGCCTGTCTGATCACGCCAAAAAATACCCGGCCCAACTTTCAGGCGGCCAAAAACAGCGTGTGGGCATTGCCCGTGCGCTGGCCACCAAGCCAAAAGTGTTGCTGTGCGACGAAGCCACCAGCGCCCTCGACCCGCAAACCACCGCCTCGGTGCTGCAATTGCTGGCCGAGATCAACCGTGAGCTGAAGTTGACCATCGTGCTGATCACCCATGAGATGGATGTTATCCGTCGCGTGTGTGACGAAGTGGCAGTGATGGACGCGGGGGTGATCGTTGAGCAAGGCCCGGTGGCCGATGTATTCCTGCACCCCAAGCACCCGACCACCAAACGTTTTGTGCAGGAAGACGAGCAGATCGACGAGAGTGAGCAGCGCGACGATTTCGCTCATGTACCTGGTCGCATCGTACGCCTGACCTTCCAGGGCGAAGCTACCTACGCACCGCTGCTGGGCACCATCGCCCGCGAAACAGGTGTGGACTACAGCATCCTGGCCGGTCGTATTGACCGCATCAAAGACACCCCTTATGGGCAATTGACCCTCGCCATCACCGGTGGCGATATGAAAGCGGCGTTCGCCCGCTTCGTTGCCGCTGACGTTCATATGGAGGTGCTGCGCTAATGGACGCTTTCTTGAGTTTTTTCTCCAATATCGACTGGCTGGAAATCTGGCTGGCTACCGGCGACACCCTGATGATGCTCGGCGGTTCGCTGCTGTTTACCATCGTGTTGGGCCTGCCGCTGGGCGTGCTGCTGTTTTTGTGCAGCCCGCGCCAACTGTTTGAGCAAAAGGCCGTGTACGCCTTTCTTTCGCTGGCAGTGAACATTTTGCGGTCGCTGCCGTTCATCATCCTGCTGATTGTGATGATCCCCTTCACGGTACTGATTACCGGCACCTCGCTGGGCGTTGCCGGCGCCATCCCACCACTGGTGGTCGGCGCCACGCCGTTCTTCGCCCGTCTGGTGGAGACTGCCTTGCGTGAAGTGGACCGCGGCATCATCGAGGCGACCCAGGCCATGGGCGCCAGCACGCGGCAGATCATCACCAGCGCCCTGTTGCCTGAGGCGCGCCCTGGTATCTTTGCGGCGATCACCGTGACCGCCATTACCCTGGTGAGCTACACCGCGATGGCCGGTGTGGTGGGCGCAGGTGGTCTGGGCGATCTGGCGATCCGCTTCGGTTATCAGCGCTTCCAGACCGACGTGATGATCGTCACGGTGGTGCTGCTGCTGATTCTGGTGCAGATTCTGCAAACCGTTGGCGACAGGCTGGTGGTGCATTTTTCGCGCAAGTAAGTACGCCCCGGATTAATAAACGTAACCGCCAGCCTGTGGCTGGCAGATACCTGATTTCAGGTATTCCCAAGGAGTTGCTGCATGAAGAAGTTATTTGCTGCTGTGGCCGCTGTTGCGGCGTTCTCGGCCCACGCGGGCGATCTGTCGGTTGCGGCCACCCCAGTGCCTCACGCCGAAATCCTGGAGTTCGTGAAACCTGCACTGGCCAAAGAGGGTGTAAACCTCAAGGTCAAGGTGTTCACCGACTACATCCAGCCAAACGTGCAGGTGGCCGAAAAGCGCCTGGACGCCAACTTCTTCCAGCACCAACCGTACCTGGATGAGTTCAACAAGGCCAAGGGCACCCACCTGATCAACGTTGCAGCCGTTCACCTGGAGCCGCTGGGCGCTTACTCGAGCAAGTACAAAAAGCTGGATGAAATCAAAGACGGTTCTACCGTGGTGATCCCGAATGACGCCACCAACGGCGGCCGTGCGCTGTTGTTGCTGGATAAGGCCGGGCTGATTACGCTCAAGGACAAGACCAACATCCTGTCGACCCCCAAAGACATTACCGCCAACCCCAAGAAGCTGAAGTTCCGCGAGTTGGAAGCAGCCACCATTCCACGGGTGCTGACCCAGGTTGATCTGGCGCTGATCAACACCAACTACGCGCTGGAAGCCAAGCTGAACCCGGAAACAGACGCACTGGTCATCGAAGGCAGCGACTCGCCTTACGTGAATATTCTGGTGGCTCGCCCGGATGACAAGGACTCGGCTGACATGCAAAAGCTGGTTGCAGCCCTGCACAGCCCGGAAGTGAAAGCGTTCATTCTTGAGAAGTACAAAGGCGCCATCGTTCCGGCGTTCTGACACCCACTGTCGGAGCAATCCCGCCCCTCTGTGGGAGCGGGCTTGCTCGCGATGGCATCATTGCGGTTTGTCTGAAAGACCGTGTCGCCTGCATCGCAGGCAAGCCAGCGCCCACCCAGTAACCTGCAGCCCCCCTCCTTACTTGCGTTCAACCAATCCCGGCAACTGGGCAACCATCTTCTGGTTGTTGAACGGTGCGCGGATAAACCCTCGCTGAGTGCCGTCCGGCCCGATCAGCGCAAGATTGCCACTGTGATCCACCGTGTAGTTCGCCTTGCTGGTATCGGCGGGAATAAACGGGATGCTCACCGCGTTGGCGAGTGTCTGCAGCTCTTCAATGGAGCCCGGCGTCAGCCCCACAAACTGCGGGTCAAAGTAGCCCAGGTATTGCTTGAGCTGCTGCGGCGTGTCGCGATGGGGATCAACGCTGACCAGCACGATCTGCAGCTTGTCCTGTACCTCTTTGGGCAGCTCGCTTTTGATCTGGCGCAGTTGGGCGAGGGTGGTCGGGCAAATGTCCGGGCAGAAGGTGTAGCCAAAAAACAGCATGCTCCACTTGCCTTTCAGTTCATTCATCACCACCGGCTGACCGTCCTGGTTGGTCATCGTCACGTCCGGCAGTTGGCGGCTTTGCGGCAGCAAAATGATCCCGGCATCGATCAGCGACGTGTTATCGCCCTGGTTTTTACCCGACATCATTTTGTTAAACGTCAGGCCCATGACCAAGGCCACCAGCGCAACGAGAATAAAGACGGTCTTTTGAATTTTAGTCATAGGTTCAACATCAGATAGTGGTCGACAAGCAGCGCGATAAACAGCAGGAACAGGTAGTAGATAGAGTACTTGAACGTGTTGATCGCCGCGTGCGGCTGGGTGCCACGGTACAGCACCCACGCCCAATGCAGAAAGCGTGCGCCCAACCCTAGCGCACAGCCCAGATAGAGCAAGCCGCTCATATGGATCACAAACGGCAGCAGACTCACTGCCAGCAGGGCACAGGTGTACAGCAGGATATGCACCTTGGTGTAGTGTTCGCCGTGAGTGACCGGCAGCATCGGGATATCGGCCTTGGCGTATTCTTCCTTGCGATGAATGGCCAGGGCCCAGAAATGCGGCGGGGTCCAGGCGAAGATGATCAACACCAGCAGCAACGGCTCGGCGGTGACCTGCCCGGTAACCGCCACCCAGCCCAGCAGCGGTGGGGCAGCCCCGGCGAGCCCCCCGATAACGATATTTTGCGGTGTGGCCCGTTTCAAAAAACCGGTGTAGATCACCGCATAGCCGAGCAACGACGCCAGCGTCAGCCAGGCTGTCAGCGGATTGGTAAACACCAGCAGCAATCCCATGCCCGCCAGCGCCAGCAACAGAGCGAAGGTCAGCGCAGCAACCGGCGACACTCGCCCCTGTGCCAGCGGGCGCTTGTGGGTGCGGGCCATGACGGCGTCAATGCGCCGGTCCACTACATGATTGACTGCGGCCGCAGCACCGGCACACAGGCTGATGCCCAGATTGCCGAAGATCAGCACCGGCCAGGGCACGCCGGCGCGGGTCGCCAGGAACATGCCCACCAGCGACGTAATCAGCATCAAGACCAGCACCTTGGGCTTGGTCAGCTCCAGATAATCGCGCCACAACGCCCGCTGTGCCTGCTCGCCCATCAAGGTCGCCACGGTTGTTCTCCTTTGAGGCTGTAGGTCCAGCGGGAAAATCGTGGCGCCCGGGCCCGTACCAGCACTGCGCGTGCGTGGTAATTGACCAGCACCAGGGTCAGCAGCAAAGCCGCACCCCCGGCGTTGTGGGCCACCGCCACTGCCAGCGGCAAGCCAAACAGCACATTGCTCAGGCCCAGGCCGATCTGTGCCGCCAGCGCCACCAGCAGTAACCCCGCAAGACGGCTCATGCCGACCTTGCGCAATTGCCAGGCCAGACCCAGCAGCACGCCGGTCAGCAGCATGGCGCCCAAACGATGGGTGAGGTGAATCGCTGTACGGGCTTCGCTGTCCAGTTGCCCACCCAGATAGTTGGGGCCAATGTGCTGAGTCAGATGAAAACCATTGGCGAAATCGGCTTCAGGCCACCATTGGCCATGGCAGGTCGGCACATCAACACACGCCACGGCGGCATAGTTGGAGCTGACCCATCCCCCCAATGCGATCTGCAGGATTGCCAGCATCAGCCCGGCGCTGGCCCAACGTTGCAAACGCCGCGGTACCGCCAGCGCGGGCAATACGCCAGAGAGGCGCAAGGTCAGCAAAAACAGCAAACTCAAGGTGGCAAAGCCGCCGAGCAGATGCCCGGTGACAACCTGCGGCCATAGTTTGAGCGTCACCGTCCACATGCCAAAGGCCGCCTGGGCGATCACCACTAGCAGAATAAACAGCGGCAGCTTGAGCGGCTGATCGGGCAAGTGCCGCTGCCGCCAGGCCCGGGCCGCCAGGAGTGCGATCAACAGGCCCAGGGTGCCCGCGAAGTAACGATGGGTCATCTCGCTCCACCCTTTATCGGCCTCCACCGGGGCATCGGGAAAATGCAGCTCGGCATGGGCCAGTTGCGCCTCGGTCTTGGGCACGCTGATAAAACCGTAGCAGCCCGGCCAGTCAGGGCAGCCCAGCCCTGCATGGGTCAGGCGGGTGTAGGCGCCGAGCAGCACCACCACCAGCGCCAGCAAGGTGGCAAGCAAGGCGAGACGAAATCCGGCTTTGGCCATGGCGTAGCCCTCTATCCGATATTGGACAGCTTCAGCAGCAGGCGCAGGTCGTTGAGCACGTCCTTGCCGATCACCCCGTAGGCGTAGCGCAGCACCAGATTGCCGTGGGGGTCGATGATCCACAGTTGCGCTGCACCGTTGCCCTCGGCACCCTGCGTATAAGTTGGCAGGTCCAGGGCGTAGCGCTGCAGTTGCGGGTATTCGAGTTGCAGCTTGGCCGCGTAGGCCGCATCTACGGGGTGTGCCGCTGCCAGTGCGTGGGTTGCGCGGGAGGCATCGCGACCCAGGCCGATCTGCAGCTGGCGGGCCAGGTACACCAGTTGCTGGCAATCCGTAGCGCAACCCTGAGGCGCGGTCACCAGCAGCTGCCAGCGTTGTTCATCGGCCGTCACCCCAAGGGCAGCGCGGCTTTGCCCGTTGCCGATTAGCTCGCCGTGGTAGCTGCGGCTTTCGGGCAGCCAGAATTTGAGTTGGTACATGCACGTGGCCAGCACCATGGGGCCGATAGTGAGCAGCAGGATAAGGATCAGTTGCAAGCGCCCGCGCCGTCGTGTGGTCGGGGGCAGGGTGCGTGTGCTTTCAGGCGGATTGATGGCCGTTCCCATGGCGTTTCTCCTGAGCAGTGTGCCAACCGAGATACAGATAAAGACCGAGTAACACCAGTGCCATGGCGAACCATTGCACGGCATAGGCGGTGTGTTTTTCCGGGCCCATGCCCGTGGAGATCAGTGGCCAGTCGGCCAGATACGCTGCGGGCCCCGGAGCGATGCGCAGTTCATCGGCAAAGCCTTCACGGCCCAGTTCGGCCCACAGTTTGGCTGGCATCACAGCCGTCACCAGCCGTGGCCAGGGCGCGCCCAGCGGGTCGGGGTGCAGCTGGAAGGGCGCTCCCGGTGATTCGTAGACCCAGGCCTGAATATCCAGTATCTGCTCCGGGGTGCTGAACTCGGGTGGCTTAAGGCGGCTCGGCCATGGCAACCAGCCGCGATTAAGCCACAGCCACTGGCCGCTGGCCTGATCCTGAAAGGGCTGCAGCAACTCCACACCGACCTTGCCATCGCGCATACGGTTGTCCAGGAGCAGGCTGTGTTGACCGTCGAAATGGCCGCGCAACTGCACGCGGCGAAAGGCCGGATCATCGAAGGTGAGCAATTGCCCGACGGTCACCGGTGCAGCCACCTGACGCTCGGCGTAGTGGTTGAGCAACTCACGCTTTTGCTCGCCCCGGTCAAGCTGCCAGAAGCCCAGAAACACCAGCAGCGGCAGCACCGCCAACACCACCAGCGTGGGGGCAAAACCAGGGCGAAAGCGCGTCATAGCACGTAAACAAACAAGAACAGGCCGAGCCACACAACATCAACAAAATGCCAGTACCAGGTTGCGGCCTGGAATCCGAACTGGTGCTCGGCATTGAAGTGACCGCGCACAATACGGATCAGCATGATCAGCAAAATCAGCGCGCCGATGGTCACGTGGGCACCGTGAAAACCGGTGAGCATAAAGAAGGTCGCACCGTAGATGCCTGAGCCCAGAGTCAACCCCAGCTCTTTGTAGGCGTGGACATATTCCTCGGCCTGGAACCCCAGGAAGCCTGCACCCAGCAACACCGTCAGCCCCAGCCAGAACTTCAGCGCGCCGCGATGGCCCTTGTTCAGTGCATGGTGGGCAATGGTCAGGGTAACGCTGGAACTGACCAGCAATACGGTGTTGAGCAGCGGCAAGCCCCACGGGCTGATGGTCCCTTTGGGCGGCGGGTACAGGGCAGGGTCGGGGGTGTGCAGCAGTGGCCAGGTGAACTGAAAGTCGGGCCACAGCATATGTGCCACCGCCTTGCTGCCTTCGCCCCCCAGCCACGGGCCGGCAAAGTGGCGTACATAAAACAGCGCACCAAAAAAGGCGAGAAAGAACATCACCTCGGAAAAAATAAACCAGGTCATGCCCCAGCGAAAGGAGCGGTCGAGCTGCGAGCTGTAAAGCCCGGCGCGACTCTCTTTGATCACCGCGCCAAACCAGCCGAACATCATGTAGGCAACGATCAGACCGCCGACGAAAAAGATCAGCGGCCCGTGGGATTCAGGCCGCGCAGCCTTCAGATCGTTGAACCATGTCCCCAGTCCATACACCGTGACCAGCAAGCCAATGGTGGCAATGATCGGCCACTTGCTTTGCGCCGGGACGTAGTACTGATCGTGAGTTGCCATGGGGCGTTCTCCTTATCGGGAAGGCTGGTCAGCGGCCTTGCCGGCGATGGCGGCGACGGGCGGATGGCGAGCGGTGATATCGAACAGCGTGTAAGCCAGCGTCAGGTGTTTCACATCCTTGGGCATGGCCTGATCGACGAAAAAGCGCATGGGCATTTCGATCCGCTCACCCGGTTGCAGCACCTGTTGGGTAAAGCAAAAGCACTCGGTCTTGTGGAAGTACCGGGCCGCTTCGGCGGGCGAAATGCTCGGCACTGCCTGCGCCGACATCGGTTGACCGGTAGGGTTGTAGGCAACAAAGACCATCTCGTTGACCGCGCCCGGATTGACCACCAGTTGATCGCCCTTGGGGTAGAACTCCCACACCATGTCGATGGCATTGGTAGACAGGAATTGCACCCGTACCTGACGGCTCGGGTCGACCACTTGCTCCCCTTCGTACTGCCCGGCGGTCTTGCCATTGATGCCGAAGGCCTTGCACATCACGTCGTAAATCGGCACCAGGGCAAAGCCAAAGGCAAACATCACCACCACCAGCAGCGACAGGCGCAGGACCAGGCGTTTGATGGGGGTTGAGTTGTTCACGCTTGATCTCCTTGGAGCAAAAGCCCCTCTCCCAAAGGGAGAGGGGACTTTGACCTTTCACTTGATTTCCGGCGGCGTGGTAAAGGTGTGGTACGGCGCGGGCGAAGGCACGCTCCATTCCAGACCTTCGGCGCCGTCCCACGGCTTGGCCGGTGCTGGCGGCCCACCGCGGATGCATTTGATGACAATAAACAGGAACAAAAACTGCGTCGCTCCAAACATGAACCCACCAATCGACGACACCATGTTGAAATCGGCAAATTGCAGGTTGTAGTCCGGAATCCGCCGCGGCATACCCGCCAGTCCGACAAAGTGCATCGGGAAGAACGTCAGGTTCATGCCCACAAAGGACAGCCAGAAGTGCAGCTTGCCCAGGGTTTCGTCGTACATGTGGCCGGTCCATTTCGGCAGCCAGTAGTAGGTCGAAGCGAAGATGCCAAAGATTGCCCCCGGCACCAGCACATAGTGGAAATGCGCCACCACAAAATAGGTGTCGTGGTACTGAAAGTCCGCCGGGGCAATGGCCAGCATCAACCCGGAAAACCCGCCGATGGTGAACAGAATCACAAAGGCCACGGCAAACAGCATCGGCGTTTCAAAGGTCAGTGAGCCTTGCCACATGGTGCTGGCCCAGTTGAACACCTTGACCCCGGTGGGCACCGCGATCAGCAGCGTGGCGTACATGAAGAACAGCTCGCCCACCAGCGGAATGCCCACCACAAACATATGGTGCGCCCATACGATAAACGACAGGAAGGCGATGCTGGCCGTGGCGTAGACCATCGAGGTGTAGCCAAACAGCGGCTTGCGCGAGAAGGTTGGAATGATCGCGCTGACGGCACCGAAGGCCGGCAGGATCATGATGTACACCTCGGGATGGCCGAAAAACCAGAACACATGCTGGAACAGCACAGGGTCACCGCCACCTGCGGCGCTGAAAAAGCTGGTGCCGAAGTGGATATCCATCAGCATCATCGTCACCACGCCCGCGAGCACCGGCATTACCGCAATCAGCAGAAAGGCGGTGATTAACCAGGTCCAGACAAACAGGGGCATTTTCATCAGGGTCATGCCGGGGGCGCGCAGGTTGAGGATGGTGGCGATCACGTTTATCGCGCCCATGATCGAGCTGATGCCCATCAAATGGATTGCAAAAATGAAAAAGGTCACGCTTTCGGGTGCGTAGGTCGTGGACAGCGGCGCGTAGAACGTCCAGCCGAAGTTGGGCCCACCCCCGGCGGTGAATAGCGTCGAAATCAGCAGTAAAAATGCGGCGGGCAACAGCCAGAAGCTGAAGTTGTTCATCCGTGGCAAGGCCATGTCCGGTGCGCCGATCATCAGCGGGATCATCCAGTTGGCCAGGCCGACAAACGCTGGCATCACTGCGCCGAAGACCATGATCAGACCGTGCATGGTGGTCATCTGGTTGAAAAAGGCCGGGGCCACGATCTGCAGGCCGGGCTGGAACAGCTCGGCGCGAATCACCATGGCAAACGAGCCGCCAAGCAGAAACATGCAGAAGCTGAACCACAGGTACAAGGTGCCGATGTCCTTGTGGTTGGTGGTCAGCACCCAGCGCATCAGGCCTTTGGCCGGGCCATGGGCCTGACCGTCTGCATGGCCGTGGTCATCGATAACAGCACTCATGTCCTGACTCCTGCAAACAGCTGGACCAAGAAGCCAGTGGCAGATTGCCCCCGACCGTTACGTGCACACATCCCCGGGCGGCTCATTTGCCTTGTTCCTGCTTGAGCGCCAGCACGTCTTTTGGTGTCACCATGTCGCCCTTGTTGTTGCCCCAGGCGTTGCGCTCGTAAGTCACCACCGCAGCGATGTCGACTTCCGACAGTTGCTTGCCGAAAGCGGCCATGGCGGTCCCCGGTTTGCCGAAGAACACGCGGTGCAGGTGGTCGGCGGCAGGGCCGGTGGCAACAGGTGAACCCTTGAGTGCCGGGAACATCGGCGGCAGGCCCTGGCCCTGAGCCTGGTGACAGGCCACGCAGGCGGTGTGATAGACCTTGTCGCCACGCGCCACCAACTCGTCGAGGGTCCACTCTTTACTGGTCAACTCCTTGAGTTGCGCGGCCTGGGCCTTGCGTTCGGTCAACCAGGCGTCGTAATCGGCCCTGGTTTTGACATCAACCACAATCGGCATAAAGCCGTGGTCCTTGCCACACAGTTCGGCGCACTGGCCGCGGTAAAGGCCAGGCTTCTCGACGCGGGTCCAGGCCTCGTTGATAAACCCCGGAATGGCGTCACGTTTGACTGCAAAGGCCGGCACCCACCAGGAATGGATGACATCGGCCGAGGTCACCAAAAACCGCACCTTGGCGCCTATGGGCAAAACCAGCGGTTCATCGACCTCGAGCAGGTAATGCTCGCCCTTGGGGGACTGGTTGTGGATCTGGTCGGCGGGGGTGGCCAGGTTGCTGAAAAACTCGACGTCCTGGCCCAGGTATTTGTAATGCCATTTCCACTGATAGCCAGTGACCTGGATATCCACATCCGATTCACTGCTGTCATAGATATGGATCAGGGTGCGGGTCGCTGGCACCGCCATGGCGATCAGGATCAGCAGGGGGATGACTGTCCACAGGATTTCGACTTTGGTGCTCTCATGAAACCTGGCCGGTTGCTGGCCGGTGGAGCGACGGTGAACGATCATCGACCAGAACATGGCCCCGAAGACGATGATGCCGATCACCACACAGATCCAGAAGATGGTCATGTGCAGGTCGAAGACCGCATGACTGACTTCGGTTGCACCTGGCGTCATATTCACGGTCCAGGCCGCTTGTGCCTGGCTGAACACTGACCACAACAGCAGGCCCATCCATAACTGTGGATGTCGCATCGCGGTGTTCCCCTTTATTTTTCTTGTTATTGCGCCGGTCTGCATCTGTACACGGGCAGCGCTACAAGGGGGCGGTGTTCCAACCAGCTGTTCCTTACCGCCGAGCCTCGTCTGCTCAAGCAGTCGGGCGTCATCGAATAACGGTTACAAAAACGAGTATAGACACAGGGCCCGGCCCCGCAATATGAGGGGCCAAAACAATGAAATAAGGGGCCATCGACAAATGGCACTCACTGCCCGGTCACAAAATGAATGACAATACTCCCCCTGAAAAACCTCTCTCCTTGACCTGAGAGGGCTACTTTTTTAAAAGTACCCCCCTGTCTAGCACCCCCCTGGAGTTCCCATGAACACCGCCGCCATCCGCGTGCAGATCTCGCGTGCCCAAGACCATGAGGCTGAAACGGGTCTGCTCGCCAAGCATCTGGCCGCTCAATTGCCACACCTTCACACCGCCATCCAATTGCCTGAAGTCGACCGTAATGTGGTGATGACGCGTTTCGTCAGCGCCTATATCGACCAGGTGCCCGACTTGCTCGATGCGGCCAATGAAGTCGCTCGCGAGGCCGGTATCGAGTCGCAGATCAAGCCGATCCTGAAAATCGCCGAGCAATTCTTTGCCCAGCCATTGCCGCTGCTCGTTGGCCACGAAGGGCTGGAGGGTTTGCTGGACGAAGCGTACCTGGCGCACCGCCTGGTCGAAGAGGTCAACGACCTCTATATCAAGCACTTCCAGCAGCCGTTGATTCCGCTGGACATGACCGTGGCCAACCTGATTGCCCACCAGTTGATTGGCGAAGACTTTGCCAACCAGCTGGATGCCGCCGTGCATCATGCGGTTGACCTGATGCTCAACGAAGAGAGCTTTGCCCTGGAGTCGGTCGAAGCCTATCGCGAGCGCCTGACCAGCCCTGAAACGGGCGCAGCCTGGAAGCGCTGGCCGTGCCTGTCCAAGCAATTGGGCGTTGGCCTGGCGTTGTAAGATTTTTGCAGGCTTTTTGTGGGAGCTGGCTTGCCTGCGATGCAGACGCTGCGGTTTAACTGACATACCGCGCTGATGCAATCGCGAGCAAGCCCGCTCCCACCGCTCATGCGCGTTTAAAACCGCGCTTTGGGCGTCGCGCTCGGGATCGGGCTGGTGCCGTCCAGTGGCAGGAATTCGCCCTTGTCGGCGTCGTAGGCCTTGATTGCGCTGGTTTCGATGTCGTAGACCCAGCCATGGATAAACAGATGCCCATTGGCCATACGCGACGCTACCGACGGGTGCGTGCGCAAGTGCTGCAGCTGGGCAATCACGTTTTCTTCGGTCAGCACGTGCATGCTTTCAGATTCATTGGCGCAGTTGCAGTTGTCCTGCACCATGGTCTTGGCCACTTCCACGTGGTGCAACCAGGCCTTTACCGTCGGCATTTTTTTCAGGCTGGCGGGGTTGAGCACGGCGCGCATCGCGCCACAATCGGAATGCCCGCAAATGATGATGTGCTGCACGCCCAGTGCCAGTACCGCGTACTCGATCGCCGTGGAAACACCACCGTTCATCTGACCGTAAGGCGGTACAACGTTGCCGACGTTACGGGTCACGAACAGATCGCCCGGTGCGCTCTGGGTGATCAGCTCCGGCACGATGCGCGAATCGGCACAGGCAATAAACATCGCACGGGGGTTTTGCGCCGTGGCCAGCTTTTTGAAAAAGGCTTCTTGTTCAGGGAAGATTTCGTGATGAAAGTGCAAAAAACCATCAACGATATGGTGCAGTGCTGAATCGGCACTTTCAGCTGCGGCCGAGGGCTGCGATTTAGGCTTGTCAGTCATCGTTGTATCCCTGGGCAATGTGATGGCGGATATTACCTGAACTCATTTCTGCGTCAAAACACCCAGTGCTTTGGCCGCTTCTTCGAGCTCCAGCTCACTGAAAACCTGCACCCCTGCACGGGTCAGCAAGGCTGCAGTCACGCCCTGCCCCTCGACTTTGACACCCCTAAAGCTGCCGTCATAGGTCAGTCGATTGCCGCAGGACGGGCTATTGGCCTTGAGAATGGCAATGCGGATGCCGTGGCGCTCAACCAGCGCCAGTGCCTGACGCGCGCCGGACACAAACGCCTCGGTTACGTCTTCGCCTTCAGTGGTAATGACTGCAGCCTTGCCCGCGAGCACCTCGACCCCTTGGCCGCCGGGGATCTCTGCTGCAGCGCGTGGCGTGGGCAAGCCGCCCGCCACTTCCGGGCACAAGGCAATCACCCGGCCTTCGGCCTGCCATTGCGCCAGTAGTGCATAGGGGCCGCTGGCGCCGCCGTCGTAGCGTACGCGATGCCCCAGCAGGCAGCGACTGACCAGTACTTTGGGGCTCATACAAACACCTCGGTGGCACGGCGGCGAAACCAACCGGTCAACGACAGACGGTCACGGGTCGCAGGCATGACTTCATGGGGGATTTCGCCCGAGAGAAAGACCACCAGACACCCGCCGGTCGGCAACACGTCATAGTCGATATCGCCGTCCAGGTACATGCGCAAATGCCCACCATGCTCGGGCAGCCAGCCCTGGTTGAGATAGACCACGGCCGAAACCATGCGCCGGTCATCATCCCGAAAGCGGTCCAGATGCTTGAGGTAAAACGCACCGGGCGGGTAGAGCGCAAAGTGGCTTTCAAAGTCCTCCAGGCCCAAAAAAAGCCTGCGATTCATGGCGATTCGCAGGCTTTCCATTAACCCCAGGTAACTGTCGCAAGCCAGCGCCTCTCCCGGCTCCAGCCATTGGATATGGTCACCGCGTATTCCCTCGCGTACCTCCTGAGTCACACCGCGGCCGACCGCTGCCGGGGTCAGTTCGCCTTCAGCTGAACGTTTATGGCACTCAGCCGCCAGTTCGAGGGTCAGAGCCTCGGGCAGGAAAATATTTTGCTGTGACCATCCCTGCGTATACAGGTCGTCGACGATGCGTAGCAACAGCGGGTGATCAGAGGGTATTTGCATGGCGCGCATAGTATCGAGCCGCCTCAAAATCTGACAGCTCCGTCTGGCTGGCAATGTCGAAATAAATCACCTGCACGCTTTAATGCCCATATGAGCGAGACGAATTCTCGACAAGTCCTACGCCACACCCGGACAATAGCGCCCTGCAGACAGGAGCCCCTCATGCGCCGCTTGTTTTTACTGTTAATGATGTTTTGTACGTTACCCGCATGGGCAGACAACCTTGATGATCTGTTTACGGTCGCCGGCTGGCCGCAACAACGTGAGCACTTCAATGATGCGCTGGGCGCTGCTCAGGAGCGTTATCGCAACAATTTGCCGCCAGCGGTCTACCAGGCGTTGGTCAACAACAGTAGCCAGCGTTTTGCACCTGCGGCGATGGATAAGCGGGCCAAGGAACAGATGCGTAGCAACTTGCCTGATCCGAAGCCGGCGCTGGTGTTTTTCCGCTCGCCATTGGGCGGCAAAATTGTCGCCGCCGAGCTGTTGGCCACGCGCCGCGATCAATTGGCCATGCATGCGCAGGGCCTGCCGCGCATGGACGCCGACGCTACCCGCCAGTTGCTGATCAATCATTTGTCTCGCGCACTGCCTGCCCGTGAAGCCGGGGCCGAAGTCAGCCTGGCGATTGCCGGTGTTGCCGCGGACAGCTTGAGTTCGATGATCCCGGGGCTATTGGGTGGCGGGCAAGCGCAGAGCATGTTGAACGGGCAGCGCCAGCGGTTGATGGATCAGATCGGCGGCGAGCTGGATAACACCTTGCTCTACGTGTATCGCGATCTGTCTGACCCGGAGCTGGAAGAGTTCGTTACCTTTGCGCAATCGCCTGAAGGCAAGACCTATTATCAAGCAGCCCTGGCAGCGGTTCGCGCCGGGCTGGCAGTGGGGCAAAGCACTGCCAACCTGAATCCATAGGTTTACAGCGCCCTTCAGGGTCTCAGAAATACTTGTCCAGAAAAGCGAAATATCGCGCACGTATCTCGGGCGTTTCATTCGCCAGATGGTGTCGAGCTTCAGGCAACAGCAGTGTCTGCGGCTGATTGAACTTGGCCTTGAGCACCTCAAGGTTATGCTGCCAATCCACCGTTTTATCGTCCTGGCCCTGAATCACCAGCGGCTGCCGCGCACTCGGTGCCGCGCCTTCAATTCGCGGGATCCAGCGCGCCAGCGCACCCACCCAGGCTGTCGGCAAACGCACCGGTTGCAGAGGGTCGGCTTGCAGAAACGGCAAAAAAGCCGGGTCGTTGGAGTTTTCGCTAAAACGCCGGGCAATGCCTTTGACGAATGGGCGCAGCAGGTAATAGCTGAATTTTGACCAGCCCCAGTCCTTGGGTCGCACCAGGGGCGAAAGCAGTATCGCCTGGCCCTGTGCCGGGCTTTGCGCGCCGTAGTGCAACAGGTGATCGAGCACAATCGCTCCCCCCGTGCTTTGCCCGCACAGATGCCAGGGCTGCGGCAACTGCAATGATTGCGCTTCGATAAACAGGCCTTGCAGCACCGCCTGGTACCGCGCGAAATCGTCGATACTGGCCCGCTCGCCACTGGACAGCCCGTGCCCCGGCAGATCACAGGCGATCACTACAAATCCGTGGTCCAGCCCCCATTCGATCACATGCCGATAAAGCCCCATATGATCGTAAAACCCGTGAATCACAAACAAGGTCGCCACGGGTGACGAGGCTGGCCACCACACCTGACTGACGATCTCGTAACCCCCCGCAGTGAAGCGCCCCAACTGACGTTTGACTGGCGCCTGACGATGGGGAAAATCCAGACCGTAATAACGCTGATACGCCAGGGCTTCACTCGATAACGGCTGGCCCGCCGCCAGCGGCTGCAGGCTGGCGCGCAAGGAATCGGGAGAAAACAGGGCAGGCATAGAGGCTTCCAGACAGGGCGCAGGCGCGCAAAACAGGCTTTATAGACCTTCAATATTCATCTGTCAGGTCAAGCATGGCAAGCTACGCGGCCTTCAAGGAGCTTTCCAATGCCGGTGCCCCCGTTCAAAACCCTGTTGGCCTGCCTGCTGACGCTGATCTGCGCGGTGGGGTTGTGGACGGCCTACGACTGGTTCCAGGGCCGCTATATCCGTGCCTTCAGTGATCAGGCCGCTTTGTTCTCCGGGGATGTACTGAGCCTGCCCGCCGAACTGTCGGGTCCGGGTGCCATTCGCGTGGTGCACTTCTCGGACCCGGCGTGCCCCTGCAACGTCGGCAACCAGCAGCACCTCAGCGAGCTGCTGGCTCATTATGCGCCCCAAGGCGTCGAATTCTACTCACTGCAAAAGCCCGGCACTCACGGTCAATTACCCGCCACCCTGGGCGCGATCAAGGCGCTGGCCAGCCTGCCCGGCGCCGAGCATGTGAGTGCCAGCCCGGCCGTGGCCATCTGGGACCGCAGTGGCCAACTGGCCTACTTTGGCCCCTACAGCGAAGGGGCCACCTGCAACGCCAGCAACAGTTTCATAGAACCCATCCTGCAAGCCCTGAGCGAAGGTCGCCCGGTCAAGGCCACCCATACCATGGCGGTGGGCTGTTACTGCTCCTGGCAAGATAAAAGCGCCGCCCACTGATATCGCCCCGGCGCGTACGACCAGAACAAGGAGTTGCTTCATGAATCGCAGCCTGACCGTTATCGCCGTTGCCATTGTCGTCCTTGCAGGCGGCGGGGCCTGGTACGTGCAGAGCAAACTGCCCGTACGCCAGGGGCAGGTGGCGCTTGCAGCGTTGCAGGGGCCGGTCACGGTGCGTTATGACGAGCGCGGTGTGCCGCATATTCGTGCAGGCAACCAGGCGGATATGTACCGGGCCCTGGGCTACGTTCAGGCACAAGACCGGCTGTTTCAGATGGAGATCATGCGCCGCCTCGCCCGGGGCGAACTGGCCGAGGTGCTGGGCCCCAAGCTGGTCGATACCGACAAGCTGTTTCGCAGCCTGCGCATCCGTGAGCGGGCTGCGAGTTACTTGACTGAGCTGGATCACCAGTCCCCGTCATTTCTGGCCTTGCAGGCGTACCTGGACGGGATCAATCAATACCAGGCCAACAACCCCAAACCCGTGGAGTTCGACCTGCTGGGCATCGCCCCCCGGCCCTTTACCGGCGAAGATACCATCAGTGTCGCCGGCTACATGGCTTACAGCTTTGCCGCCGGCTTTCGTACCGAACCGCTGCTGACCTATATACGTGACCAACTGGGCAGCGATTACCTGAAAATCTTCGACCTCGACTGGCAGCCCCAGGGCGTATTGTCTCCTGCACTGGCGGCCAGCGACTGGGAAACCCTGGGGGCGCTGGCCCAACTGAGCGATCAGGCCCTGAGCCAGGCGGGCTTGCCGCAGTTTGAAGGCAGCAACGCCTGGGTGGTGTCAGGCAAACGCACACAAAGTGGCAAGCCACTGCTGGCGGGTGACCCGCATATCCGTTTTGCGGCACCGTCTGTGTGGTACGAAGCGCAGCTGTCGGCACCGGATTTCGACCTGTATGGCTACCATCAGGCGCTGGTGCCGTTCGCTTTTCTGGGCAACAACCCCGATTTTGGCTGGAGCCTGACCATGTTCCAGAACGACGATCTGGACCTGATCGCCGAGAAGACCAACCCCGATAACCCCAATCAGGTCTGGTATCACGGCCAATGGGTCGACATGACCCGCAGCGAACAGCAGATTGCCGTCAAGGGCGAGGCGCCGGTGACCCTCACTCTGCGCCAGTCGCCCCACGGGCCGATTATCAATGACGTGTTGGGCGCTACCGCGGGCAACACGCCGATTGCCATGTGGTGGGGCTTCCTGGAGAGCAAGAACCCGATCCTCGAAGGCTTCTACCAGCTCAACCGTGCTGACAGCCTGAGCAAGGCGCGTACCGCTGCGACCTATATTCAGGCGCCCGGTCTGAATCTGGTGTGGGCAAACGCCAAAGGTGATATCGGCTGGTGGGCAGCGGCGCAACTGCCCAAGCGCCCGGCCGGAGTCAATCCGGCGTTTATCCTCGACGGCGGCACAGCACAGGCCGACAAAGACGGTTTTTACCCGTTCAGCGCCAACCCCCAGGAAGAAAATCCGGCGCGGGGTTATATCGTGTCAGCCAACTTCCAGCCATTGTCGCCTGTCGGCATCGAGATCCCCGGTTATTACAACCTGGCCGATCGCGGCCAGCAGCTTGATCGTCAGCTCAGCGATGCCAGCGTGAGGTGGAACCTGAAAAACAGCCAGGCCTTGCAGTTGGGGACTGCCACGGGCTACGCGCAGCGTGTGCTCAAGCCCCTGTTGCCGGTGCTGCGCGAAGTGGTCACGGACCCGGGCGAACGCAAACTGGTGGAGCAACTGGCACAGTGGAAGGGCGATTATCCGCTGGACTCAACTGCGGCGACCTTGTTCAACCAGTTTTTGTACAGCCTCACAGAGGCCACCATGCGCGACAAACTGGGCGACAGTTTTTTTGATGCCATGCTGACTACGCGTGTGATCGATGCTGCCTTGCCGCGCCTTGCGGCCAGCCCGGATTCACTGTGGTGGGACAACCGCAGCACCGCGCGCACAGAAACCCGCGCCGATACGGTCAAGGTGGCGTGGCAGGCCAGCATCGCCCATTTGAAGGCCACCCTGGGTGACGACCCCGGGCAATGGCGCTGGGGCGTGGCCCACACCCTGACCCATGAACACCCGCTGGGGCGGCAAAAGCCCCTGGACTGGCTGCTCAACGTCGGCCCCTTCGCCGCCCCCGGCGGCCACGAAGTGCCCAACAACCTCAGCGCCAAACTGGGCAATGCCCCGTGGCCAGTGAGCTACGGCCCGTCTACCCGGCGCCTGATCGACTTTGCCGAGCCGTCCCACGGGCTGACCATCAACCCGGTCGGGCAAAGTGGCGTGCCGTTCGACAAGCACTACCGCGACCAGGCCGAGTCCTACATCGAGGGTGATTACGACAAACCGCATATGGACGAAAACGAAATCCAGCTCAATACCCGCAGCACCTTGCGGCTGGTGCCAGCGGGGTAAGGCCGATGTGGGAGCGGGCTTGCTCGCGACTGGATCGTCGCGGTCTTGCAGCGCCACCGCGCTGTCCGCATCGCGAGCAAGCCCGCTCCCACAGGGGTTGGGTCAGCGTTGAAAAAACTCGCGGGGCAGGGGCTCAAGCCACCGCATAATTGAGCACGATCCCCACAAAAATCGCCAACCCTGCCCAGTGGTTGTGCAGGAAGGCCTTGAAGCAGCGCTGCGGATCACGGTCGCGGGTGTACCAGAATTCCCACACAAAACAGCCCGCCGCCGCCAGCAGGCCAAGGTGGAACCAGCCGCCCAGCTCAAAGTGCGACCCTGCCAGCAGCAGGCAACCCAGGGCCAGACCCTGCAGGCTGAGGATGATCACGCGGTCGGCATCGCCAAACAGGATGGCGGTGGATTTAACCCCGATCTTGAGATCATCTTCGCGGTCGGTCATGGCGTAGTAGGTGTCGTAGGCCACTGTCCACAGCAGGTTGGCGATGTACAGCAGCCAGGCCGCAGCCGGCAGGCTGCCGGTCTCGGCCGTAAAGGCCATCGGTATGCCCCACGAGAACGCTGCGCCCAGCACCACTTGCGGGTAGTAGGTGTAGCGCTTCATGAACGGGTAAGTGGCCGCCAGTGCCAGCGCGCCAAATGAAAGCCAGATGGTCGGAGCATTGGTGCACAGCACCAGCAGGAAGCTGACCCCCATCAACAGCGCAAAGAACACCAGGGCTTCTTTGCTGCTGATTTTGCCACTGGCCATAGGCCGTTGTTCTGTTCGTTTGACATGACCATCCACCTTGCGGTCGGCAAAGTCGTTGATTACGCAGCCGGCAGCACGGGTCAATACCACGCCTAAGACAAAAATCAGCAGGTTACCCAGCGAGGGTACGCCTTTGGCGGCCACCCACAATGCCCACAAGGTCGGCCACAGCAGCAGGTAGATGCCGATGGGCTTGTCCATGCGGGTCAGCTGGATAAAGTCCCAGGCACGGGGGTTGAAACGGTTGAGTGATTTGAGCAGGCGCGTGTACATCAATTGTTCTCCGACCGGGCACCGAGGGCGGCCCACAGTTTGGGTAAAAACACTTCGGCCACCAGCACGCTCAGTTTGCCACGCACAAAGCGCGAGCGGCGTGCCCACAGGTGATCGACCTGATCAGCCTGCGGCAACCAGTTACGCGGGTAGTGGCACACCTGCAGGGCTCCGCGCTCAAAGGCCTGGTCGCTGAACAGCAACTCCCCCAGCGAGCGGTTGCCCAGTTCGTCCATGTTCAGGCCACCCTCTTGCAGTGAGCTTTTACCCGCGACACTGCGTGCAAACACCCAAGGCTCACCGTGCCCACGCAAATACACTTCGCGCACCCAGCCCTGAACGCCTTCAGGCAGGTCCAGCGCAGCGCATTCATCCGGGCGCAGTACTTGCCAACCTTCATAAAGTGGAAGCACGCTGAAGGCATTATCTGAAATTGCAGTGAGACGCCGAGTCAGAGAGCCCTCGTCAAATAGCCAGTCCAGGGTCTGTGTGTCAGGCAGCGCAGGAAGTTGGCCTTGTTCAAGCCAGACAGGGGGGATAAGCGGAGAAGTTATGTGCGGCACGGTGGGTCATAATTGGCAGCCATTGAGGTCGGCGAGCTTATCACGCGGATCCTCGAATGAGCGTCCAAGGGACTTTTGCCCGTATTGGTGCTTGCATCTGCGGGTGGTCATCAGTACAAAACGCCCTGAATTTGACGAGTAACACGGCGCCTGTTGATAAGTCCGTGGCCTTGTCCAAGCCTGAACCTTTAGGAAATACCCAGATGAAGAAGTGGCAATGCATTGTATGTGGACTGATTTATAACGAAGCCGACGGCTGGCCGGATGATGGCATCGCCCCCGGTACCCTGTGGCAGGACGTACCTGAAGACTGGCTGTGCCCGGATTGTGGCGTCGGTAAAATGGATTTCGAGATGATTGAAATCAACTGATCAACCCTTTTAAAACCTGATTCAACTTCTGGAGATTGGCATGAACGCACCTGTCGTGATCGTTGGCACCGGGCTGGCCGGCTATAACCTGGCCCGTGAGTTTCGCAAGCTGGACAGCGAAACCCCGCTGCTGTTGATCACCTCCGATGACGGGCGCTCTTACTCCAAGCCAATGCTGTCTACCGGCTTTGGCAAAAACAAAGAGGCTGACGGCCTGAGCATGGCCACGCCCGAGGCGATGGCCGAGCAGCTCAAGGCCCAGGTGCGTATCCATACCCGCATCAGCGGTATCGACCCGGGCCACAAGCAATTGTGGATCGGTGAAGAGGCGGTGCCCTATCGTGACCTGGTGCTGGCCTGGGGTGCGCAAACGGTGCAGGTCCCGGTGGAGGGCGACGCCCAGGATGCGATCTTCCCGATCAATGACCTGGAAGACTACGCGCGTTTTCGCGCAGCTGCCGCAGGTAAACGCCGCGTCCTGATCCTGGGCGCCGGGCTGATCGGCTGCGAATTTGCCAACGATCTGATCGCAGGCGGTTATGAGGTCGATCTGGTCGCGCCCTGCGAGCAAGTGATGCCAACCCTTTTACACCCCGCTGCTGCAGCGGCGGTGCAGGCTGGCCTCGAAAGCCTGGGCGCACGCTTTCATCTGGGCCCGGTGTTGACCCGCCTGCAACGTACCGACAGCGGCCTCGAGGCGCATTTGTCGGATGGCAGTGTCGTTCCGTGCGATGTGGTGGTGTCCGCCATCGGTTTGCGCCCTCGCATTGATATGGCCGCCGCTGCGGGGATCAAGGTCAATCGCGGGGTTGAGGTGGATCGTCAGCTTAAAACCTCTCACTCCCATATCTACGCGCTGGGCGATTGTGCCGAGGTCGACGGCCTTAACCTGCTGTATGTGATGCCGTTGATGAGTTGCGCCCGGGCGCTGGCGCAAACCCTGGCAGGCAACCCGACCGCGGTCAGTTACGGAGCCATGCCCATTACGGTGAAAACCCCGGTTTGCCCGCTGGTGGTGTCACCTGTGCCGCGTGGCTACGAGGGTGTGTGGACCGTGGAAGGTCAGGGCGCCGATATCAAGGCGCTGTGCCGCGACGCAGACGGCAAGTTGCTCGGTTATGCGCTGACGGGTGAGGCTGTTCGAGAAAAACTCGCGCTAAACAAAGAGCTGCCTGCACTTTTGGCGTAAAAGCGGCTCATTCTGTCGCATATGCCATTGCCTTGACTCAACAAAGCCTGTGCAGAGGCTGGCGCCGACCTTGGTCGCGTGCCATTCTCACACGGGTCTGCCGCAGTTTAGAGCCTGCGGCGCCTTGGGCGCTGTTCCGTAGAGAGCAGCACGGACATAACAACAAAAAACCGTCAATGAGGCTTCATCATGCGTAAACCCGATCTCGCCGCAGCTATCGCTGAAAAGGCTGACCTAACCAAAGAACAAGCCAACCGCGTTCTCAATGCGGTGCTGGAAGAAATCACCCAGGCCCTGCATCGCAAGGACAGCGTTACGCTGGTCGGCTTTGGCACCTTTATCCAGCGCCACCGCGGTGCCCGTACGGGGCAAAACCCGCAAACCGGCCAGCCGGTCACCATCAAGGCCAGCAACACGGTGGCGTTCAAACCGGGCAAATTTCTCAAGGACAGCGTGAATCCTTAAGGCACGGGCTACATGAAGAATGGGCAAGCTGGCCTTGCCAGCGGCCCGTTCTTGAGAAACCACGGGGCGATTGTGCGGCCATAAGTGGCAAAACCTAGCCCATCTACGCCTAACTCTGCAGAAATATGGCGTTCTTCGCTCAAATCGTTACACTGCGCCGGCCATTTTTTATTTCCCCGAGGCCGCGTACATGAAATTTCGTTTTCTGCTCTGGATGCTGGGCTTTTTGATGGGCAAAGCCAGCCGCAACAATCCTGCTTTCCAGCAACAATTGGTGGACAAGGATCTGGTGTTCCAGCTGCAAACCCTCGACGGCAAAGTGGCCCGTCATTTCAAGGTCAAAGACCAGCGCATCACCAGCCACGGCGGCCTGTACCCCGAGCCGGCGTTTGCCATCGCCTTTAAAGATGCCGCCTACGGCTTCGCTACGCTGCAGGCGAAGAACAAGCAGCTGGCGTTCATGACAGGGATTCAGGACAAGTCGATTCAGATCAAGGGCAACCCGGCGCTGGTGATCTGGTTCCAGGGCCTGACCAAGTACCTCAAGCCGCGTAAAAAGGCCAAGGCTTAAGATCAAGAGCCCCTCACCCTAGCCCTCTCCCAGAGGGAGAGGGAACTGACCGCGCGCGATTTCAAGAACACCGACAATCAGCGCCTTTCCCTCCGGGAGAGGGTTGGGGTGAGGGGCTTGTGCTTTTAGCTATTCAAGCCTGACCGAACTGCGCTGCCATCTCGCGCAGCAACACTTCAGCCTCCAATACTTTGCCCACCACCGCCTCAGCCTTTTCTCGTGGCACGCCAAGACGCTCGAACAACGCATCCGGCAACGGCGCACACGCACCGTGACCGACTCCGCGGCTGCGCAGCAAGCCCAGCGCCACACACACCAGGTTCGGATACTGCGCATCCACCCCCACATAAGCCGGGTCGTGTTGATAGCGTACGGCAATCGCCAGCTCATCCGGCATCCCCCAAAAGCGCATCAGCCAGGCGCCCATCTGTTCACGGCTGATACCCAACAGGTGCTGCTCGATCAGGCTGTGGCTGACATGGGGGTTTACCTCAAGATGCCGGCAGATCAGCGAAAAATGCGGCGGAAACACATGGGCCAGCAGCAGGTAACCAAAATTGTGCAGCAACCCGCCCAGGTAAGTCATGCCGACTTCGGGGCGCTGCTCCCGGGGCATGGCCCGGGTCAGCCCTTCAATCACCGCCGCGGTGTAGATCGACTGCTGCCAGTAAGGAGTGCTCGATTGCGGATGGTCCTTGGGCAGGCTCAGGGTTTTGCCCAGCGACAGGCTGAGTGCCAGGTTGATCACCAGATCAACCCCCAGCACGCGCACAATGGCGTCTTCGACCGAGCGAATCTTGCTCTGCGAGGCGTAAAACGATGACGAGGCCCAGCTCATGACCTGCGCCGCCAGCGCTGGGTCAGTTTCCACCACGCTGGTGATTTCATCGATGGTCACGTCAGGGTCGGAGCGCAGCCGCATGATTCTGCGCACGCTCTCGGACAGCGGTGGCAGTTCGATGGTGGCCTCCAGCCGCTGCTGGATGCGCCGCGCCGTGAAGGCCTGCACTGCCCGGGTGATGGCCTCGCCATCGTCCCCGCCGAGATCAGGTGTGATGGCGCCCAAAGGCTCGCCAAAACGGCCGGCGCTGGCGTTTTTGAGCAGGGGCTTGAAGTCTTGCTGGGCAATCTCCAGCCACAGGCCCGGTTCACCCGTGCTGATTAGCAGCGAGGGTTGTTGCAGCAAGTGTTCTTCGTACAGGCAGGGCGAGTTGACCAGCGCCGGCAAGCCTGGCAGCTGGCTCAGGCCATGCTTGTCCAGCAAGACCTGCAGGCGCTCCGGCGCAACGGCGGTCATGCGCCGCCCGGTCAAGTCGGCCAGACGGTTCAGGTCAAGTAAATGATTCTGGGTGAACAGCACCAGCAGGGGACCGATCGAATCGTCGAGCAGTACGGCGTGCACCTTGCGCGCAGGGTCGAGCCCCGGGTGATCCGGGACTTTGCGATAGGCAACAGCCAGGTCACCGAGCAAGCGCCCGATAACGGACGGCGTGCTCGCAGCAACAAGGGCACTGGCAACTTCAGTCATGGTCTGCATCCGTTCTGTACAACTTGATTTTGATTAGCTCTTGATCGGCCGCCGGGCCATTTACTGAATGGTCTTTTACACCTGACCATATTGCTGACCGTGGCGCAGCCAGCGATCAAGCAGGGGGCTGACATGGCTCGGCCAGCGTTCGATCAACGCCTGGGCGGCCTCGCGCACGGCGGGCAGCAGGTCGGCATCGCGCATCAGGTCGGCGACCTTGAATTGCAGAAGACCGGTCTGGCGGGTGCCGAGCATTTCGCCGGGGCCGCGCAGTTCGAGGTCTTTTTCGGCGATCACAAAGCCATCGTTGGTCTCGCGCATGATGCCCAGGCGCTGACGGCCGATTTGTGACAGCGGCGGGTGATACAGCAGCACGCAGTGGCTGACGGCACTGCCCCGGCCCACGCGACCGCGCAACTGGTGCAGCTGGGACAGGCCGAGGCGCTCGGGGTTTTCAATGATCATCAAGCTTGAGTTGGGCACGTCGACGCCCACCTCAATCACCGTGGTGGCCACGAGCAATTGCAGCTCGCCAGCCTTGAAGCGCGCCATGACTTCGGCTTTTTCAGCGGGCTTCATTCGCCCGTGAATCAACCCGACGCGCAGCTCACCCAAGGCGCTGGAGAGGTCTTCAAAGGTGGTTTCGGCAGCCTGGCAGGTCATTTCTTCAGACTCTTCGATCAGGGTGCAAACCCAATACGCCTGGCGCCCTTCAGCGCAGGCGGCGCGCACCCGCTCGATCACTTCGAGACGCCGCGTATCGACCACCAGCACCGTATTGACCGGAGTACGGCCCGGCGGCAGCTCGTCGAGGATCGAGGTGTCGAGGTCGGCATAGGCGCTCATGGCCAGGGTGCGCGGGATCGGCGTGGCAGTCATGATCAGCTGGTGCGGGCACATCACCCCGCCCACGCCCTTGTTGCGCAGGGCCAGACGTTGCTGCACGCCAAAGCGGTGCTGTTCGTCGATGATCACCAGCGCCAGGTTTTTGAACTGCACGTTGTCCTGGAACAGAGCATGGGTACCGACCACCATCGGTACGCCGCTGGCGATTTGCTCCAGCGCACTGACCCGGGCCTTGCCCTTGAGCTTGCCGGCCAGCCACGCCACTTCAAGGCCCAAAGGCTCGAGCCAGCGCTTGAAGTTGATGAAGTGCTGCTCGGCGAGGATTTCCGTGGGGGCCATCAGGGCAACCTGATAACCCGCCTCAAGTGCTTGTAACGCTGCCATGGCCGCAACCACGGTCTTGCCGGAGCCCACGTCGCCCTGAATCAGGCGCAACATGGGTTCGGGCTGACTGAGGTCGTAGGCAATCTCGTTGCCAACCCGGGTCTGCGCGCCCGTCGGCGGGAAACCCAGATTGGCGAGGAACTGCACTGGCAGTTTTTTCGCCTTGGGCAACGCCGGGGCTTGTTGTGAACGCAGGCTCTCGCGCAGTCGCTGTTGCGACAGCTGGTGAGTCAGCAGCTCCTCAAAGGCCAGGCGGTGCTGGGCCCAGTGATGGCCCAGGGCGAGTTCTTCAACATCAGCATTGGCAGGCGGCTGATGCAGATAGCGAATGGCTTCATCCAGCGGGGCCAGTTGATAGTCCTTGGCCAGCTCCGGCGGCAACCAGTCGGGCAGGCTGCGCGGGCCGAGCATGGCCAGGCTTTGCTGGCTGAGCTGACGCAGGCGCTGTTGGGTCAGGCCTTCGGTGGTGGGGTAGATGGGCGTCAGCGTGGTGTCGACAGGTGGCGGTTCGTCGCCGGTAATGGCGCGGTATTCGGGATGGTAGATCTCCAGTCCCGAAGCGCCGGGGCGGGCTTCGCCATAGCAGCGCACTTCGGTGCCACGTTTGAGGCTTTCCTTCTGCGCATTGCTGAAGTGGTAGAAGCGCAGACTCAGGCCGCCGGTGCCATCGTTGATGCGCACCAGCAAGCTGCGGCGCTTGCCCATGACCACGTCGGCGCCAATGACCCGGCCCTCGACAACGGCATCCTGACCGGGGCGCAAAGCGCCAATCGGGACAACGCGGGTGCGGTCCTGATAGCGCAACGGCAAATGGAACAGCACGTCCTGGACGTTTTCCAGTCCGACCTTGGCCAATTTTTCGGCCATGGCCTCACCGACGCCCTTGAGCGCGGTGACCGACACTTTCGACAACTCGGTCATTGCAGTGGCACTTAGGTCGCGGCAGGCGGCTTGGCCACCGAGCACAGGCGGATCGAGTCTGCGAGGATTTCAATCGCCTTTGGCCGCGGGAAGCTGGCGCGCCAGGCGATGGCAACGGTGCGGAACGGTACCGGCGGGGTCAGCGGACGCACAGCCAGGATGCCCGGGGCATAGTGATGACTGTCGACAGCCGACAACGGCAGGATCGAGATACCCAGGCCGGAAGCGACCATGTGGCGGATGGTTTCCAGCGAGCTGGATTCGACCGTGGTGTGCATGGCGCCATCATTGCCTTTGGCCACAGTCGGGCAGGCTTCCAGCACCTGATCGCGGAAGCAGTGACCTTCGCCCAGCAACAGCAGGCTCTTGTCGTTGAGCAGGCTGGCGTCGATGGTGTCTTTTTTGGTCCACGGGTGCTCGCTGGGCATGAGCACGTAAAACGGCTCGTCATACAGCGGCATGGTCAGCACGTCGGCTTCCTGGAACGGCAGGGCGATGATGATTGCATCCAGCTCGCCGTTGCGCAGTTTGTCGCGCAGCACATGGGTGAAGTTTTCTTCGATATACAACGGCATCTGCGGGGCAACCCGGTGCAGTTGCGGGATCAGATGCGGGAACAGGTACGGACCCACGGTATAGATCGCGCCTACTTTAAGCGGAGCGGTCAGCTGGTTCTTGCCGGCCTGAGCCAGTTCGCGAATGCCCTGGGCCTGCTCCAGCACCTTTTGCGCCTGGGCCACGATGGCTTCGCCCACGGGGGTTACACGCACGGCACTTTTGCTGCGCTCGAAAATCAGCACACCGAGTTCGTCTTCCAGTTTTTTCACACCCACCGACAGGGTCGGTTGGCTGACATGGCAGCGCTCGGCGGCGTGGCCGAAGTGCTGCTCTTGGGCGAGGGTAACGATGTAGCGTAATTCTGTAAGCGTCATAGCGTGCGTCCCTGTGGTTGCGGGCCAAGCATAGCGGCTGCAATCGATAGACGCACGTTATCAGACATTACCCTCAGAGCTACAGTAGCCAATCAAGGTATGACTGGTTTTTTATCCAGAGCGCAGATGCACAAAGGGCACCCTGAGGTGCCCTTTGTGGTGTTAGCGCCGACGTTTATCGATGGAATAAACGAAGGGTGCCACGATCTCGATGCTGCCATTGGTCAGCATTTCAGGCGGCGGCTTGGGCAAGGGTTGTGCCCGGCGAATCATTTCCAGGGTGGCCCGGTCCAGATCGGCGTTGCCAGAGCGCCCTACCAGTTCGTAGGACAGTACCTTGCCTTCGGCGTCTACCACGAAGCGCAGACGGTTCAAGCCTTCCTTGCCACGGGATTGCGCAGCAGGCGGGTACTTTTTGTACTTGCCCAGGTGACTGAGCAAAGTGCCTTCCCAACTGGCCTTGGCCGCCAGTTGTTGCGCCGACGGCCCCGGTGCCGGTGCAGCGGATTTCTCGCTGGTATTTTTGGTCGGCGTTGCGTCGCTCGGTTTCTCTTCTGAAGGTTTCTCTTTGACCGGGTCCGGTTTTTCCACAGGCTTGGGCGGTTGAGGCTTTTGCTTGGGCTTGACCGGTTTGGGTACAGAAATCTTCGGTTTGGGCGCTTCGGCCAGCTTGGGTATCGGCAACTCTTCCACTGGCGCCGGGGGTTGTGGCGGTGTCACCACTTTGGGCGGCGCAGGCGGCGGTGGTGCTGGCAACGGCGCCAGGTCAACCATCATCGCTTGCGGCGGAAGTTCGATAGCGCGCGGGTTGGACCATTGCAGGGCCAGAATCACGGCCACTGCATGGATGGCCAACACCGCGGCCAGGCTGATTGCGTAACGCGTCATCTTTTGGCGCGCTATGGTCATTTCTTGGCTGCCGTCTCAAGTCCGACCAGACCCACCTTCAAATAACCCGCTGCGCGCAAAGCATCCATCACGCTCATCAGGTCACCGTAGTCCACGCCCTTGTCGGCCTGGAAGAAGATCGTCGTGTCTTTGTTGTTGTGGGTCCTGGCATCCAGGGTCGGGCCCAGGGCTTCAACCGTGACCGGCTCTTCGCCCAGGTAAAGGCGCTGATCAGCCTTGACGCTGAGGAACACCGGTTTCTCAGGGCGAGGCGCCGGTTTGGCGCTGGAAGCAGGCAAGTCAACCTTGATATCCACAGTGGCCAGCGGTGCTGCCACCATAAAGATGATCAGCAGTACCAGCATCACGTCAATAAAGGGGGTGACGTTGATTTCATGGTTTTCGGCGAGATCGTCATCGCCTTCTTTTAAATGCAGGCCCATGGCCGATTACCCCACTTTCACCATGTGCGGTTGCGAGCTGCGCTCGGGCGGCAGGTGATCGAGGTCACGGCTAACCAACAGCAACACTTCAGCAGACGCATCCGCCACCTGGGCCTTGTAGCCGGTGATGGAGCGGGCGAAGACGTTGTAAATCACTACCGCAGGGATCGCTGCGACCAGACCCAGTGCCGTGGCCAGCAGGGCTTCGGCAATACCCGGCGCAACAACTGCCAGGTTGGTGGTCTGGGTTTTGGCGATGCCGATAAAGCTGTTCATGATGCCCCATACGGTACCGAACAGACCGACGAACGGTGCTGTGGAACCGATGGTGGCGAGTACGCCAGTGCCGCTGCTCATGTTGCGACCGCACGCTGCAACCAGACGCTCAAGACGGAAGCTTACACGCTCCTTGATGCCTTCTTTTTCACGGCTGTTGGCCGACAGGCGCATTTCTTCAAGGGCGTCCTGCACCAGCAAGTGGGCCAGGGTGCCTTCTTTGCCAGCCGTCTCGCTGGCTTCTTTCAAGGTGCGAGCTTTTTTCAGTTGGGCAATTTCACTGCGCAGACGACGCTTGGCACCCAGGACTTCAAAGCCTTTGGCAATCCAGATCGTCCAGGTGATGATCGAAGCAATAGCCAGGCCGATCATTACGATTTTGACGATGATGTCTGCGTTTTTGTACATGCCCCAAGGCGACAGGTCATGGGCCATGCCCAGGCTGTTGTCTTCTTCTGCGACTATTTGCGGCGCGTTATCGGCTGGCGCAGCAGCGCCTTCAACCAGTGTAGGATCAGTCGTACCCGGTGCAGCAACAGGTGCCGGGGCAGCTGCTTCAGTGGCCGCGTGCACGGCCGGGGCAGCAGGCTCGTCGGCAAATGCCGCAACAGGTGCCAACATCAAGCTGAACATCAGCGCCGCCACCCCACGCCAGACGCGTGCAGGGCTCGAAGGCTGGGTTGGCGAAGCGGTGGGATGATTGCGTGTCATGCTAGCCGGACCTGAGAAAAGTAATGAGGTAATGCCCTACAACGCGTTGTAAGACCAAGGGCAAAATGATGGGTTATTATTGCAAGTAATTCTTGTTAACAAAAGCAATAGCATCTGTTTTTTTCGGAAGTCACGACTTTGGTCGTGCCAAATTACGTCTTTTTGTAACTTTTCATTAGGATTTTTGCGATGCCCAAAGCCTCTGTATTGATCGTCGGATGCGGTGATGTCGGCAGCCGTCTGGCGACTCAACTGCTCGACCAGGATTGGCAGGTCTACGGCCTGCGCCGCTCCATTGACCGTTTACCCACGGGCGTTATCGGTGTGGAGGGCGATTTGTTCAGCGAGCAATGCCCGACGCAATGGCCAACCGGGCAAATTGACTACGTGGTGTACAGCGCGGCGGCGACCGAGCATGACGAAGCGGGCTATCAGGCGGCATATGTAGACGGCCTGAAAAACACCCTGAGTTGGCTGGAGCAGCATGGTCAGCGACCCAAGCGTCTGCTGTTTGTATCCAGCAGTGGCGTTTACGCCCAGAAAGACGGGGAGTGGATCGACGAAACATCGCCCGCCCTGAGCACCAACTACTCTGGCCGGATCATCCTGGATGCCGAGCGGGTGGCGCTGGAGAGTGGCATCGCTGCCAGCGCGGTACGCCTGACCGGGATCTACGGGCCGGGTCGTGAATGGCTGCTGGGGCAAGTGCGCAAAGGTTATCGCGTGGCGGTTGAGCCGCCGCTGTATGGCAACCGTATCCATGCCGATGATGCTGCGGGGCTGCTGGCCTTTCTTCTGGAGGCTGATCGTCAGGGCAAGGTGCTGGATGACTGCTATATAGGTGTGGATAACGCACCGGCGCCACTGGCAGAAGTGGTGGACTGGTTGCGCGAGCGGTTGGGCATTACCGAATGGGCCGCCGAAGCGAGCGTGCGCCGCGCAGGCAGCAAGCGCTGCAGCAATGCCCGCGCCAAGGCGCTGGGCTGGGAGCCGCGCTATTCGAATTATCGCGAGGGCTATGCTGCGATTTTGGGGGAGCAGGCCTGAGAGTTATCTTGTGGGAGCGGGCGTTTGGTTGGCTTACAGCTTCTCCAGCGCCCACTCACGCTTGCCCGGGTAGAACTGGGGCATTTCGTCGGGCGCTGAGACGTCCACCGCCTCGAAGATTTCAAGTGTGCGGCCTTTGCGCACAAAAATATGCGCTGCGCCCATTTCCCCCTGCTGAAGCCAGAGGCTGTCCAAACCGCCGCTCATAGTGGCGCAGTCACCTCCCAGGCACAGCTCATAGCCATTGATGCCAGGCAATCCACTGACTTGCCCCTTGGGCGAGAATGTCACCTTGGCACCCTGACCTGCACCACTCAGTACGCGCCATTCGCCCCCAAGATAGGCTGACTTGAGTGCCTGCTCAAAATGCACCGATTTGAACAAGTCTGCATTTGTGCCCCGGGAAACTTCACCGACATCACTTTGAGCTGGACGTACGAACGCCTGCCGCGGAAAGAACTCAGTCGCTGCCTGTATTAATTCAGAGCCTTCGAGCTTCAGGTCAGTATTTTCACCGCCATAGAAATTGACCTTCCACGACGCGCTGCCATCAGGCACCAGCGTACCCTCGTCCCGCTCAAAGCTGCTTCGCCAGGTGGCCTTGGCGTTTTTGGCGTCGATGCTCCATTCCAGGGTTGGCCCTGACGACGACAAGGCGTCAAGCAGGCCGCCACCCTTGGCCGCTTCATCTATTGCTGCCTGATTTATCCAGATGCCACTGATATCACGGGGGGCGGGTTCGCTGGCACAACCACCCAAAACAATGGAGAGCAGTGACAACACTAGCGCTTTGCGCATGGTGGAATCCTTTTGAAGCCGGGAAGAGCGGGGGGGTGGCGCAGCATGAAGACGCTGCGCCGAGGGCGTTACTCAATAACCAGAATAGCGTCCATTTCTACCTGCGAGCCCTTTGGCAGTGCAGCAACGCCAATGGCGGCGCGGGCCGGATAGGGTTGTTCGAAGTAGGTGCCCATGATCTCGTTGACCTTGGCGAAGTGGCTCAGGTCAGTCAGGAAGATGTTCAGCTTGACGATGTCCTTGAACGAACCGCCTGCGGCTTCAGCGACCGACTTCAGGTTTTCGAAAACCTGGATGGTCTGGGCTTCAAAGCCTTCAACCAGTTCCATGGTTTTTGGGTCCAGCGGGATTTGACCGGACATGTAGACAGTATTGCCAGCTTTGATCGCCTGAGAATAAGTACCGATTGCAGCAGGTGCCTTGTCGCTGGTGATAACAGTCTTGGACATGGGTGACTCCTTGTAATTAGATGGCTACGCACGCATGCGAGTGATGCGGATAACCCCGGTAAGGGCGCGCAGTTTTTTGATCACGCGGGCCAGGTGTACACGGTCGTGTACGCTGACCACCAGTTGGACCACGCTGATGCGACCATCGCGTTCGTCCATGCTGATCTTTTCGATATTGCCGTCGGCAGCGTTGACGCTGCTGGCCAGCAGCGCAATCAGGCCGCGCTGGTGTTCCAGTTCGACGCGCAATTCAACGTTGAACTCGCCGGTAACGTCCTTGGCCCACGACAGCTGAATGCACTTTTCGGGGTTGTGGCGGATTTCACTGATATTGCGGCAGTTGTCCAGGTGCACGACCATGCCTTTGCCTGCGGACAAATGGCCAACGATCGGATCCCCCGGGATCGGCGTACAGCATTTGGCGTAGCTGAGCACCAGGCCTTCGGTGCCGCGAATCGCCAGCGGGCCTTCCGGGCTCGGCAATGCTTCGCCTTCGCCCAGCAGGCGTCGGGCCACTACATAGGCCATGCGATTGCCGAGGCCGATATCTTCCAGCAGGTCTTCGATCTGCTCCAGGCGGTACTCCTGGAGCATGGCCTGAACGCGCTCGGCCGGGATCTTGTCCAGCGCGCTGTTGAAGCCGTTAAGCACCTTGTTGAGCAGGCGTTCGCCCAGGTTGACCGACTCGGAACGACGTTGCAGCTTGAGCGCATGGCGAATATGGGTACGCGCCTTGCCGGTGACCACAAAGTTAAGCCAGGCCGGGTTGGGTCGGGCGCCGGGAGCGCTGACGATCTCGACCGTGGAGCCGCTTTGCAGCGGCTCGGACAGCGGTGCGAGACGCCGGTTGATGCGACAGGCGATGCAGCTATTGCCCACATCGGTGTGCACCGCGTAGGCAAAGTCGACGGCCGTGGAGCCTTTGGGCAGCTCCATGATCCGTCCTTTGGGCGTAAACACGTAGACCTCGTCCGGGAACAGGTCGATCTTCACGCTTTCGATAAATTCGAGGGAGTTGCCGGCGCGTTGCTGCATTTCCAGCACGCCCTTGACCCATTGCCGCGCCCGGGCGTGGGTGCCCGTGTGCTGCTCGTCGCCACTGGACTTGTAAAGCCAGTGGGCGGCGATGCCGTTGTTGGCCATTTCTTCCATTTCACGGGTACGGATCTGGATCTCGATCGGTACGCCATGCATGCCAAACAGCGTGGTATGCAACGACTGGTAGCCGTTGGCCTTGGGAATGGCGATGTAGTCCTTGAACCGGCCCGGCAGGGGCTTGTACAAATTATGTACAGCGCCCAGCACGCGGTAGCAGGTGTCGACCTTGTCGACGATGATCCGGAATGCGTAAACATCCATGATCTCGTTAAAGGCCCGGCGTTTGCCGCGCATCTTCTTGTAGATGCCGTAGATATGCTTTTGACGACCGCTGACTTCGCCCTGAATGCCATCGATGGCCAGGCAGTGGCTGAGCGATTCTTCAATTTTGTTGACGATTTCCTTGCGATTGCCCCGGGCGCGTTTGACCGCCTGATAAATGCGCGCGGAGCGCATCGGGTACATCGCCTTGAAACCGAGGTCTTCGAATTCGATACGAATGCTGTGCATGCCCAGCCGATTGGCGATGGGTGCGTAGATTTCCAGGGTTTCCTTGGCAATCCGTCGGCGTTTTTCGCCGGACAGCACTTCGAGGGTGCGCATGTTGTGCAGACGGTCAGCCAGCTTCACCAGGATCACGCGGATATCGCGTGCCATGGCCATGGCCATCTTCTGGAAGTTTTCAGCCTGGGCTTCGGCCTTGGTTTCGAAGTTCATCTGAGTCAGCTTGCTGACTCCATCGACCAGGTCGGCCACGGTTTCGCCGAACTGCGCTACCAGCGCTTCCTTGGCAATACCGGTGTCTTCAATCACGTCATGCAGCATGGCCGCCATCAGGCTCTGATGGTCCATATGCATGTCGGCAAGGATATTTGCCACTGCCAGCGGGTGCGTGACATAAGGCTCGCCGCTGCGTCGGCGTTGGCCGTCGTGGGCTTGTTCTGCGTAGAAGTACGCCCGGCGGACCAGATTGACCTGGTCCGGGCCGAGGTACGCCGACAAGCGATCGGCGAGGGCGTCTATGCTCGGCATGAGGAAACCTCCTGCCAAAACTTTTTACCCTTCGCCGTGCTACGTCGACCGGGCATAGGCTTAGTTCGCCTCGTTGGACTCGTCCTCGAACGCTGCGAACAGCGGTTCGTCTTCGACGATTTCAGCGTTGGCGATAAACTCGTAGCTCATCAGGCCTTCTGCGATTTCGCGCAGGGCAACAACGGTAGGCTTGTCGTTTTCCCACTGCACCAGAGGCTCTTTACCGCCGGTGGCCAGTTGACGGGCACGCTTGGTAGAGAGCATGACCAGCTCAAAGCGGTTATCCACGTGTTCTAGACAGTCTTCAACGGTTACGCGGGCCATGGTCTTCCTCGTAGCAAATGCAATATGCGCGCTGCCCGGATGGGCGAGCGGACTGAACAGTTTAAAAAATCACCAGCCATTAGGGAAGCGCTGATTTTTCCGTCACTGCTCCTAAAACCTCTGTAAGCGCCAATGTAAAGCCCTTACAGGGGTTTTGGGAAGTGTTCATTAACCGAGCAGTTCGGCCAGTAATTTGCCAAAACGCTGTTGCTGGCGTTTTTGCTGAAGGCGATTGGCACGGAAAATGGCCTTCAAGTCTTCAAGTGCCAGGGCAAAATCGTCGTTGATGATCAGGTAGTCATAGTCCACATAGTGGCTCATTTCACTCACGGCTTCGCGCATGCGTGCGTCAATGATTTCGTCGCTGTCCTGGCCGCGGTTGTCCAGACGCTGACGCAAGGCTTCCTGGCTTGGCGGCAGGATAAAGATCGAGCGCGCCTGCGGCATCAGCTTGCGCACCTGCTCTGCACCTTGCCAGTCGATTTCCAGAATCAGGTCGTGGCCTTCATCCAGGGTCTGCTGCAGGTGGCTTTGCGAAGTGCCGTAAAGGTTGCCGAACACTTCGGCACGTTCCAGGAAGTCACCGTGCTCAATCATTTTCACGAACTCTTCGCGCTCGACAAAATGATAGTTCACGCCATTCACTTCACCTGGGCGCATGGCACGGGTGGTGTGCGAGACCGATACCCGGATCTGCGGCTCAACGTCGATCAATGCCTTGACCAGGCTGGTCTTGCCTGCGCCCGAAGGAGCAGAAACGATATAAAGGGTGCCAGTGCTGTGGGTCATGTCAGGGTGTGCCTTACTCAATATTCTGTACTTGTTCACGCATCTGCTCGATCAACACCTTGAGGTTGACCGCCGCTTGGGTACTGCGTGGATCGAATGCCTTGGAGCCCAGGGTATTGGCCTCGCGATTCAGTTCTTGCATCAGGAAGTCCAGGCGTCGCCCGGCAGCACCCCCCGACTTGAGTACGCGGCGTACTTCAAGAATATGGGTGCTCAGGCGGTCCAGCTCTTCGGCCACGTCGCTTTTTTGCGCGAGCAGAACCATTTCCTGTTCAAGGCGCTGGGGGTCAAGCTCGGCCTTCATGTCGGCAAAGCGATCGAGGACCTTTTGACGCTGGGTGGCGAGCATTTGCGGTACCAGCTCGCGCAGCGTTTCGACATCGCTTTCGATGGCGGTCAAGCGATCGCTGATCAGGCGGGCCAGTTCCGCGCCTTCGCGCTCACGGCCGTTTTTCAGTTCTTGCAGGCCTTGCTTGAACAGCGCCAGGGCCTGGGTGTTCAAGGCTTGCGGGTCGCTGGCATCGGCTACCAGAACACCGGGCCAGGCCAGGACTTCCAGCGGGTTGAGCGCGGCAGGCTGCTTGATCAGGCTGGCGATGGTCTCGGCGGCGGCCACCAGCTGGGCGGCACGCTCGCGGTCAACCTGCAGCGGCTTGCCGGTGGTTTCTTCAGTGAAACGCAAAGTGCATTCCAGCTTGCCCCGGGAGATGCCCTGGCGCAGCGCTTCACGCACCGCGCCCTCGAGGTCACGGAAAGATTCAGGCAGACGCAGGTGCGGCTCCAGGTAGCGGCTGTTGACCGAACGCAGCTCCCAACTCAGGGTGCCCTGAGTGCCGGCGCTTTCGACGCGGGCAAAGGCGGTCATGCTGTGCACCATGGACGGTACCTCGCGATTGGATGAGTTAAGCCTGGCGGCAGGTTAGACGACAGATTGTAACGCAGTGCGGGCAACTGCCCCAAATGGCGTCGGTCGTAAATACATCCAATCTTCGTTCCCCGCCAGGGTTCACAGACGCGCCCTGCGCAGCCATGGCCTTTCCTTTATAATGCTCGGCAGTTTTCCGTCCCGTACAGGTATCCCACATGAAACGTCCAAGTGGTCGCGTTGCCGATCAGCTCCGCCCGATCCGCATCACCCGCAACTACACCAAACACGCAGAGGGTTCTGTACTGGTCGAGTTCGGTGACACCAAAGTCATCTGCACCGTCAGCGTCGAGAATGGCGTACCGCGGTTCCTCAAAGGCCAGGGCCAGGGCTGGCTGACTGCCGAATACGGCATGCTGCCACGCGCCACCGGCGACCGTAACCAGCGCGAAGCCAGCCGCGGCAAGCAAGGCGGGCGCACCCTGGAAATCCAGCGCCTGATCGGCCGCTCCCTGCGTGCTGCACTGGATATGTCCAAACTGGGCGATATCACTTTGTACGTCGACTGCGACGTAATCCAGGCTGACGGCGGCACCCGCACTGCCTCGATCACCGGCGCCATGGTTGCTCTGGTCGACGCCCTGAAGATCATCAAGAAGCGTGGCGGCCTCAAAGGCGGTGACCCGATCAAGCAGATGATCGCGGCGGTATCGGTGGGCATGTACCAGGGCGTACCGGTACTTGACCTGGACTATCCTGAAGATTCGGCAGCCGAAACCGACCTCAACGTGGTGATGACCAGCAGCGGCGGTTTCATCGAAGTTCAGGGCACCGCCGAAGGCGCACCGTTCCAGCCTGAAGAGCTGAACGCCATGCTGGCACTGGCACAAAAAGGCATGAATGAAATTTTTGCCCTGCAACAAGCGGCATTGGCCGACTAAATTGCCGGATTGACTGTCAAAGCCTTCAAACGACCAACCGGAGAACGTGATGAGTGAGCTGGATCTTTCAACACCCAAACCGGGCCGCGACGCCCGGAAATGGGCGATGTTCTGTCATTTTTCGGCGTTCCTCGGGATGTGGTTTCCGTTTGGCAGCCTGATCGGCCCGCTGATCCTGTGGCAGGTAAAGCGCGAGAGCGACCCGTTTATTGACGACCAGGGCAAGGAAGCACTGAACTTCCAGATCACCGTGGCGATTGCTTCGGCCATTTGCTATGTGCTGATGTTCGTGCTGATCGGCTTTGCGCTGCTGGGCCTGGTACTGATTGGCGCGGTAGTGCTGGTGGTGATTGCAGGGGTCAAGGCCAATGACGGGGTGGTGTACCGTTATCCCTTCACCTGGCGGCCGATCAAGTAACGTTTCAGTCAGCAACTCAGGCACCTTGTAGAAAAGCCCACCTCGGTGGGCTTTTCTACGCTTGCTGATTGCGGGAGCCAAAACAACAGGTGAGTGGACGTCAGTACGATGCTTTGTTTATCCAGGCATTCGTTTAACGACAACTACTTACTTATGCGCGCTAAATAAACCATGCCTTTAAGAGAGCCTCATTTTAAAGCGCACCGTTATTTATCGCGCCATGTTAGTGCAATGGCCATCTGTGAATACCGAATTTAAAGAAAGGCCAAGTGGCACTTGAAAATATGCTGTTGACTATTTGTTTTTACTCGTCTAGTTTTTATGTCGACTGCTTGATCAGTCTTCGCCACTATCTTTAAGGATAAAGATATTATGAAAACTGCCGTGATGAATTCTCAAAAAGGTGCTGCACCCCATTGCTCTGCCGGCAGTGGACACCGATAGAAGCTGAGATAGCGATCCAGTATTATAAAAACTTTTGTTTCTCAATAAAAATACCAGGCAATGTATCCCGTCCTGCCACCCGCGCTGGAAGTGGATGAAATCTGGCATCATCTTATCTTGGATATGCGAACTTATAGGGATGCCTGTTAGCCTATATTTGGGCATTACATGATAACCCTATGGGAACGTCGAGCGTGAAGTTGACCTATGAGCAAAATCTAAAGGAAAACTTATGGAATTTTATTGTCAGTCGACTCTTTCCATTTTTTGGCATTTCCATCGCTGCGGCGCTGCTCGCGCACAAGAATATTGCCGATCTTCCTGTGTTCGCCTATGTCCTGGCGATCTTTTCAGTTATATCTACCCTTTTCTACATGCCGCTGGCGGCCATTGGCAATATCGTTCATCATCAAAAAAATGCGCTCACTCCCCAGGCAATCTTTGAGAGCGGACTGTCGATAGCGGTTTTATTCGCTGCCATTGCGTTTGCCGCAGCCCTTGCCGTATTCGCTTACCTCCCCTCCATCCGTTTTTTGGACAGCCTTGACAGGGATAAACTTTTTTACCTGTCTCTTATTTATATTCCGGCCATCCCTTTGCTGGTAATCAATACCTTCACCCATCTTTTCCACGAAGCCTCTGGACACTCCTTGCCGTGTGCAACCGTAAAGAAGTGGTGCACGTGTGCAGGCTGCGCATTCCTGATGTTTTGTTTTGTTTTTTGCAGCAAGCACGACTTTGTTTTCTTGGCTGTTGGCTACTTCTTGATTGTCGAAACAGCCCTCTTCATCTCCCTGGCCTGCCTCTCTATGCGGCTCGGATACCGGCACATCCTCGTCAAGCCAAAAATACTGGCAGACGTCGTTTCAATGGGCTTTCCTATTGCCGCCGGGGTAGCGGGGCAAAAATTGTACTTTTACCTGCTTAACGGAAAACTGCTGTCGCTGAATGAAAGCCTGGTTGCCGATCTTTCGATCTGTATGTCTATTATCGGATTTCTCAGCATTCCGGTCATAGCGTTCGCTCAGCTTCATAGCGTCTATACCAGCCAGCATATCGTGGATGCGGACAAGATCTACCCGCGCGGACAACTAGCCGCCGCCGTGCTCATGGCCGTGATTGCAGGGGGTTTTTATGCGCTGGGAAGCGGTTTGTTTTTTATCTTTGGCGACCGCTCGCTGACGTTTACCAGTGAAGGATTTGTGGCGATATGCATGTCGGTATTGAGCTCGCTTTACTTCTCGCTCACGGCAAGCCACTTGCGGGCAATGCGAGACACCCTGATCCCTCAAGTACTGATCAATACCTTTATGCTTGCAGGGTTTATCCCGGTCATTTACCTGTATGACTTTAATAGCCCTTCAATCTATCTATTCATCGTACTGCAGGCTGTTGTCACTTTTATTGCCGCTGTGCTTTTGCAGTACCGGATACGCACCTTGCATAAACGAACGCCCAGTTTCGCCTGAAAGTGCCTCGGATACAAAAAAGGCCCCCGCCCTTGATAACAGAGCGGGAGCCTTTTTCTGGATCTGCGATCAACACTTAGATAGTCAGTGTCCAGTCGTAGTCCACGATCAATGGCGCGTGCTGCGAGAAGCGTGGCTGACGCGGCATGCGAGCGCTTCGTACAAAGCGGCGCAAGCCCGGTGTCAGCAGCTGGTAGTCAAAACGCCAGCCCAGATTCAGCATCTCGGCCTGTTCGTTATCCGGCCACCAGCTGTACTGGTCACCTTCCCGACTGACTTCACGCAGGGCATCGACATATCCCATGTTGCCGACAATCTCATCCATCCAGGCCCGTTCAGGCGCCAGGAAGCCGGGCGATTGCTGGCTGTCGCGCCAGTTTTTAATGTCGAGTTTCTGCTGCGCCACATACAGCGAGCCGCAGTAGATGTACTCACGACGCTTGCGACGCTGCTTATCAAGGTAGCGGGCAAAGTCGTCCATTAGCTTGAATTTTTGATTCAAGTCTTCATCGCCGTTCTGCCCCGAAGGGAGCAGCAAGGTCGCGATGCTGACCTTATCGAAATCGGCTTGCAGGTAGCGCCCGTAGCGATCGGCCGTCTCGAAGCCAAGCCCGGTGATGACTGCTTTCGGCTGTAACCGCGAGTACAAAGCCACGCCACCTTGGGCGGGGACTTCGGCGTCACAGGCATAAAGAAAGTAGCCATCGAGCTGGTAGGCTGGATCGTCCAGTTCAAAGGCGGAGGCACGGGTGTCCTGCAGGCAGATAACGTCGGCATTCTGAGCTTGCAGCCAACTGAGCAAACCGCGCTCGACTGCCGTCTGAATACCATTGACGTTCACACTGATGATCCGCATAAATGGCCCCAAAAATCACGTGCGTGTATGATACACGCCGTCTTACTAATTAGCTAAATCCGTGGTATCTGGGGACTTTTTTCATGCAAGCGTATCAGCGCGATTTCATCCGCTTTGCCATCGATCGTGGCGTTTTGCGCTTCGGTGAGTTCACCCTGAAGTCGGGCCGTACCAGCCCTTACTTCTTCAATGCCGGGCTGTTCAACACCGGCTCTGCACTGGCCCAGCTGGGGCGCTTCTATGCTGCCGCCATCGTTGACAGCGGTATTTCCTTCGACGTGCTGTTTGGTCCGGCCTATAAGGGCATCCCCCTGGCGGCGACCACTGCCGTAGCGCTTGCCGAGCACCACGACCGTGATCTGCCGTGGTGCTTCAACCGCAAGGAAGCCAAGGCTCATGGCGAAGGCGGTAGCCTGGTTGGCTCGCCGCTTGAAGGCGATATCCTGATCATCGACGACGTGATCACGGCCGGTACCGCTATCCGTGAAGTGATGCAAATCATCCAGGCCCAGGGCGCCAAGGCGGCCGGCGTGATGATTGCCCTCAACCGTCAGGAGCGCGGCAATGGCGAGCTGTCGGCGATCCAGGAAGTCGAGCGCGACTTCGGTATTCCGGTGATCAGCATCGTTTCGTTGAACCAGGTTTTGCAGTTCCTGGCCGAAGACGAAACCCTCAAGCAATACCTGCCAGCCGTTGAAGCGTACCGGGCGCAGTACGGGATTTAATCCCCTCGCCCATCAAAAAGCCCCGCCCGGATCACTCCGGGCGGGGCTTTTTTTGGTTCTGCTTAAGCCGGTTTGCTGTTGGTAATCAGCGTACCCACACCGGTATCGGTGAAGATTTCCAGCAGTACGGCATTCGGCACGCGACCGTCGACGATATGCGCCGTGGTCACGCCACCTTGCACGGCTTCCAGCGCGCAGCGGATTTTTGGCAGCATGCCACCATAAATGGTGCCGTCGGCGATCAGGTCATCCACCTGAGCGGTAGTCAGGCCGGTCAGCACCTTGCCTTCCTTGTCCATCAAGCCGGCGATGTTGGTCAGCAGCATCAGTTTCTCGGCCTTGAGGGCTTCGGCAACCTTGCCCGCCACCAGGTCGGCGTTGATGTTGTAGGATTCGCCATTGGCGCCCACACCGATTGGCGCGATAACCGGGATGAAATCACCCTTGGTCAGCATGTGCAGCAGGTCGGTATTGATGTCGATGACCTCGCCCACATGACCGAAGTCGATGATTTCCGGCTTGGTCATTTCCGGCGTCTGACGGGTCACGACCATCTTTTTGGCGCGAATCAGCGTCGCGTCCTTACCGGTCAGGCCGATGGCACTGCCGCCGTGGCGGTTGATAAGGTTGACGATTTCCTTGTTCACATGGCCGCCCAGCACCATTTCCACCACATCCATGGTTTGCGAGTCGGTCACGCGCATGCCGTCGATAAAATGGCTCTCGATGGATAAACGCTTGAGCAGATCACCGATTTGCGGGCCGCCACCGTGGACTACGACCGGGTTGATACCCACGGCCTTCATCAGCACGATGTCACGGGCAAAGCCGGTTTTCAGGTCATCGTTCTCCATAGCGTTGCCGCCGTACTTGATCACCAGCGTCTTGCCGACGTAACGGCGAATGTAGGGCAGCGCTTCGGACAAAACCTTGGCGACGTTGGAGGCGGCATCACGTTCGAGGGTCATTCAGGGCTCCGGTAGAACAAGTCGATCAAAACGGTAGTTGGAGATCAGGTGCCACACGCTTCAATTGAGCGTGAAAGACATCCTTGATGCGTTGCAGTTCGGCCTCTGTTTCGGCCTCGAATCGCAGCACCAGCACCGGCGTGGTGTTGGAGGCGCGAACCAGGCCCCAGCCATGAGGGTAGTCAACCCGCACACCATCAATGGACGTCAACTCGGCGGCCTCGCCCCATTGAGCATCGTGCAGAGCCTCAATGATGCTGAATTTGCTCTCGTCCGTCACATCGATATTGATTTCAGGCGTAGAAATATCGTTCGGGAAGGTCTCAAACAGCTCTTCAGCGGTTGCCTGACGCTTGCTGAGGATCTCCAGCAGGCGCGCAGCGCTGTAGATACCGTCGTCAAAACCGAACCAGCGCTCTTTGAAAAAGATATGCCCGCTCATTTCGCCAGCCAGCAGGGCGCCGGTTTCTTTCATTTTCTTTTTGATCAGGGAGTGACCGGTTTTCCACATCAGCGGGCGGCCGCCACAGGCTTCAATCCAGGGTGCCAGTCGACGTGTGCACTTCACGTCGAAAATGACCTCGGCTGTCGGGTTACGCTCCAGGACATCCTGGGCAAACAACATCAGCAAACGGTCCGGGAACACCATGGTGCCGGTGTTGGTCACCACGCCCACGCGATCGCCATCACCATCGAAGGCCAGGCCTACATCGGCATTGCTTTCCTTGACCTTGGCAATCAGGTCCACGAGGTTTTCCGGCTTGCCCGGGTCAGGGTGATGGTTGGGGAAGTTGCCATCCACCTCACAGAACAACGGGATCACTTCACAACCCAACGCTTCAATCAGTTGCGGTGCAATCACGCCAGCAGCGCCGTTGCCGCAATCGACCACTACCTTCAAGGGCTTGGCCAGCTTGATGTCACGGGTAATCACTTCGGCGTAGCGCGACAAGATGTCAACGCGTTCAATGCTGCCTTCGCCCCAGGTCAAATCGTTGGTTTTCAGGCGTGTATGCAATGCCTGAATTTGTTCGTTGGCCAGCGTATCGCCCGCGATCACGATTTTAAAACCGTTGTAGTTGGACGGGTTGTGGCTGCCTGTGAGCATGACCCCCGACTTGCCTGCCAATACGTTAGCCGCGTAATACAGGGCGGGTGTCGGCACCAGCCCCACATCACTGACCTGGCAGCCACTGTCCGCCACACCCTGGATCAGGCGTTCGACCAGCTCAGGGCCCGACAAGCGCCCATCCCGACCTACCGACACATGGGGCTCACCCTTGGCCAGGCTCTCGGCGCCAATGGCGCGGCCTATCCAGTACGCGGTTTCAGCCGTCAAGGTTTCCGGCACCACGCCACGAATATCGTAGGCGCGAAAAATGCTGTCAGGGAATTTCGGTGCGACCGAAGCTGAGCTACTCATTGTAGGGGGAGACTCCATGTTCAGAGGGGTTCGGGGATGCGTGAAAGGCCAGGCAGGACGCCTGGCCTTGAAATACAAATCAGAGCTTGCCGGAGTGGCCAAAACCGCCAGCGCCACGCTGGCTTTCGTCGAACTCTTCGACCAGCTCAAAGTGCGCCTGCACTACCGGCACCAGCACCAGTTGAGCGATACGCTCGCCGATGGTGATGTTGAAGGCGGTCTGGCCACGGTTCCAGCACGACACCATCAGTTCGCCTTGATAGTCAGAGTCGATAAGGCCGACCAGGTTCCCCAGTACGATACCGTGCTTATGGCCCAGGCCCGAGCGCGGCAGGATCAGGGCGGCAAGGCCCGGGTCGCCGATGTACACCGACAGGCCGGTGGGGATCAGCAGGGTCTGGCCCGGCTCCAGAACGGTGTCTTCTTTAAGCATGGCGCGCAGGTCCAGGCCGGCAGAGCCAGGAGTGGCGTACTGCGGCAGCGGGAATTCGTTACCAATGCGAGGGTCGAGGATTTTGGCTTGCAAAGCGTGCATACGAGTTAAACCTGGTTCAGACGTTCGGCGATAAAAGTGACCAGCTGGCGGGCAATCTTGCCCTTGCTGGTCTGGGCAAATACGGTGGCGTGCAGTTTGCGATCGATCACGCTGCAGGCGTTCTCTTCGCTGTTGAAACCGATGCTGGGGTTGGCCACATCATTGGCGACAATCAGGTCGAGGTTTTTGTCTTTGAGCTTGCGCGCAGCGTAATCGAGCAAGTTCTCGGTTTCTGCGGCAAAGCCGACACTGAAAGGGCGATCAGGGCGTGAAGCGATAGTGGCCAGAATGTCTGGATTGCGCACCATTTGCAGCAACAGGCCGTCACCCTTGGTAGGGTCTTTCTTTAGTTTTTGCGGGGCAATGACTTCCGGGCGGTAGTCTGCAACAGCAGCAGACGCTATAAACACGTCGCAGGGGATCGCCGCCTCACAGGCTGCGAGCATGTCACGGGCACTGACCACGTCGATACGGGTCACGCGATCCGGGGTCGGCAGGTGTACCGGGCCGGTAATCAGGGTCACACGGGCGCCGGCTTCCACTGCTGCTTCAGCCAGGGCGAAGCCCATTTTTCCGGAGCTGTGGTTGGTGATGTAGCGCACCGGGTCGATGTTTTCCTGGGTAGGGCCTGCGGTGATCAGCACGTGCTTGCCGGTTAGCACCTGACGCTGAAAACACTCGGCGGCGCAGCTCACCAGATCATCCGCCTCGAGCATGCGGCCAAAGCCCACGTCGCCACAGGCCTGGCTTCCGGAGGCCGGGCCAAACACGCGCAGGCCGCGGCTTTCGAGCAACCGGGTATTGGCCTGGGTGGCCGGGTCGCGCCACATGGCCTGGTTCATCGCCGGAGCGATGGCAACCGTGGCATCCGTGGCGAGCACCAGGGTGGTCAGCAGGTCATTGGCCAGGCCTTGGGCAAGGCGGGCAATCAGGTCAGCGGTTGCAGGTGCAATCAGTACCAGGTCGGCCCACTTGGCCAGCTCGATATGCCCCATGGCCGCTTCAGCCGCAGGGTCGAGCAAATCCAGATGAACGGGGTGCCCGGACAACGCCTGCATGGTCAGAGGCGTGATGAATTCGCTGCCGCCACGGGTCATGACAACCCTTACTTCCGCGCCTTGGTCCAGTAGACGGCGAACCAGCTCTGCACTCTTGTAAGCCGCGATGCCGCCGCCGACGCCCAAAACAATGCGTTTTCGATACAGCCGCTGCATAGGCCTGCCTTTTAGTTCGATGATGACTGCGCAGAAAATGGCCAAATGCCGCGCAAAAATGATGGGCTAAGATAACACAGCGCCTGCCAGGGAACAGCGGCGCCCATTTACAAGGAGGTGTTATGAGCATTCGAGATTGGCCTGCGGCGGAGCGCCCGCGGGAGAAGCTTTTGCAACACGGATCAGGCAGTCTTTCAGACGCCGAACTGCTGGCAATCTTCTTGCGCACCGGGGTTTCGGGCAAAAGTGCAGTCGATCTGGCGCGCCATCTGCTCAGCGAGTTTGGCAGCCTGCGGGCCTTGCTCGAAGCCGATCTGCGCGCATTCTGTCTCCCGCTCGGGCTGGGCCCGGCCAAGTTCAGCCAGTTGCAGGCCGTACTCGAAATGAGCCGCCGCCACCTGGCCGAACGCTTGCGCCGCGACAGCGCGCTGGAGAGCCCGCAAGTCGTTCGGGATTATCTCAAGTCATTGCTGCGCCATGAGCCACACGAAGCCTTCGGCTGCCTGTTTCTGGACTCCAGGCACCGCATGCTGGCCTTCGAGGTGCTGTTCAGGGGCTCGATAGACAGCGCCAGTGTCTACCCGCGCCAGGTGGTCAAGCGTGCCCTGGCGCACAATGCGGCAGCGGTGATTTTCTGCCACAACCATCCCTCGGGCATCAGCGACCCCAGCCAGGCTGACCGCACGTTGACCAAGCGCCTGATCCAGGCGCTGGATCTGATCGAAGTGCGGGTGCTGGATCATTTTATAGTCGGTGACGGCCAGCCGCTTTCAATGGTCGAGCGCGGCTGGATGTAAGGCTCAGGGCTTAACGCTGACTGTTGAAAAGTCTTGGCGCCCAAACGGACTCACCTGATATCCCTGTACGTCTTTACGGGTCAGTGCGTAGGCCGTTGGATGGGCCAGCGGTAGCCACAGCGCCTGTTGCTGGATCTGCGCTTGCGCCTTTTGATACAAAGCACTGCGTTTGTCCTGATCGGTCAGGGTTTTGCCCTGGCTGATCAAACCGTCCAGCGCCTTGTCGCAATAACGCGCAAAGTTGGTTCCGGATTTCACTGCCGCACAGGAAAACTGCGGCGTGAGGAAGTTGTCCGGGTCACCGTTATCGCCTGCCCAGCCCATAAACAGCAGGTCATGCTCGCCAGCCTTGGCGCGACGGATCAGCTCGCCCCATTCGATCACCCGGATATCGGCCTGCACACCCACCTTGGCCAGGTCGGCTTGCAGCAACTGCGCGCCAAGGCTCGGGTTGGGATTGAGCACGCTGCCTGTCGGGCGCGTCCAGATCGTGGTTTTGAAGCCGTCTTTCAGGCCCGCCCTGGCCAGTAATTCACGGGCTTTTTGCGGATTGTGGGCATAGCCCGGCAAGTCTTTGGCATAACTCCAGGTGGTCGCCGGGTAAATACCGTTGGCCGCTTGGGCGCTGTTTTCAAACACGGCCTTGAGATAAGTGTCCTTGTCGAAAGCCAGATTGATGGCCTGACGTACCTCGGGTTTATCCAGCGGTGGATGCTGGCTATTGATGGCCACAAACGCGGTCATGAAGGCCGGGGTCTGCGCTACAGCCAGCGCTGGATCCTTGGCGGCAGCTGCGACGTCCAGCGGCTTGGGCGAGAGAGCAATCTGGCATTCATTGCGACGCAATTTTTGCAGCCGCACGTTGGCGTCCGGGGTGATGGCAAAAATCAGCCCGTCAACGGCTGGCTTGCCGGCAAAGTAGTCCGGGTTGGCCTTGTAGCGCACCACCGCGTCTTTCTGGAAACGGTTGAATACAAAAGGCCCGGTACCTATCGGCTGGCTGTTCATCAGCTCCGGTGTGCCTGCTTTCATCAGCTTGTCGGCATATTCGGCCGAGTAGATCGAGGCAAAGCCCATGCTCAGCGCTGGCAAAAAGGTCGAATCAGGGCGACTCAGGGTGAAGCGCACGGTCAGCGGATCCGGAGTTTCAATTTTTTTGATCAGCTCAGGCAACTGCAAGGATTGCGCGTGGGGAAAACCGCTTTGCGCCACCTTGTGCCATGGGTTGGCAGGGTCAAGCATGCGTTCGAAGCTGAAACGCACGTCATCGGCATTCAACTCACGGCTGGGGGAAAAATAAGGCGTGCTGTGGAACTTGATCCCGGGACGCAGCTTGAAATCGTACACAAGACCATCAGGGGACACTGACCAGCTTTGCGCCAGCGAAGGCACCAGCTTCGCGGCTTTAGCGTCAAAGTCCAGCAGGCGGTTCATCAGCACGTCTGCCGAGGCATTGGTGGTACTGAGCGAGTTGTACTGCACAACGTCGAACCCTTCAGGGCTGGCCTCGGTGCAAACGCTCAAGGTGGCCGCGTGTACGAGCGGGCTCAGGCAAAAGGTGAGCAAAAAGGGGACGGCAGCGAGGCGCATGATCTGTTTCCTGTACAAGTCGATAAGGCCCATCTGCAAGTGCAGTCTGGAAAAGTCTTACCCTAGTGTTCTGGTACTCAAATGACCACTTTTTAATGGCATTCGACATCCTGTAGTCGCTGTCGCAGGCCGGGAAAGGGCTTCCAGGGCCTTGAGCAAGCGTGAAAAGGCGACCACTACGTGCTCGATCGCAGCCTTCGGCAGCGGCTACGAGCGGGCACCAGCCCCCGAAACCTTTCACCCAGCGACGAGCGGTAAAACGCCACAAGGCATAGACGCCGCGCGGATTGGCGTTAAAATGGCGGCTTCATTAATTACACCAAATCACACTGCTTGTTGTTGCTCTTTAGTCTTTCTGGTATAAAGCAGCGCTCTTTTCTAGGGGCCCGGTTCCTGCGTTTGTAGGTGTAGCCGGTAAGACCCTTAAAGAAACGCGGCGCCTGGCGCCATGACTGAGAGATTAAGCGGCCAACCCATGCCGGGTTGGGCATGTGGTTTTAGAGGGCTGAGGCATGTCGAGAGTCTGTCAAGTTACCGGTAAGGGTCCGGTGACTGGGAATAACATTTCCCACGCAAATAACAAAACCCGTCGTCGTTTCCTGCCGAACCTGCAGCATCACCGCTTCTGGGTTGAAGAAGAGAAACGTTTCGTACGTCTGCGCGTATCTGCTAAAGGCATGCGTATCATCGACAAGCGTGGCATCACTGTCGTGCTGGCCGAAATCCGCCGTGCTGGCAAGATCTAAGGGAGCTAATCATGCGTGAATTGATCCGTTTGGTGTCGAGCGCTGGTACAGGCCATTTCTACACCACTGATAAGAACAAGCGCACCACTCCGGACAAAATCGAAATCAAAAAATTCGATCCGCGGGTTCGCAAGCACGTGATCTACAAAGAAGCCAAAATCAAGTAATTGGTTTTTCTTCTTACGAAAAAGGCCCATATCTCACGATACGGGCCTTTTTTGTGCGCGTTTGTCAGCCCTAGCCGCACATATAGCTCTGCATAAGGTTGTTTTCGTCGACGACCACGCGAAGGCGGTCTGCGTTGTGCTCTCGGGTGTAGCCTATGCCCGGCCTCTCGACACGCAACTCGGTTGCCCCGGACTCCCGGCGCAGCATCTCCAGCAAAGCAGGCGTCGCCTCAGGCGCAACCAGAAAATTGATCGCAACCGTTTTGCACTTGCCGTCCTCCTCAGCCATCGCGGGCATGGAGCAAAACCCCAGCAGGACGCTGGTGGTCAACAACAGGCGTTTCAAAGTATTCAGACTGGACATGGGTCTTCCCTGTTTTCAGATAAATGAAATAACGCTGCGGGCCTGCTCATTCCTTAAGTGCACGGCGTTCTCTCAAGACTGGCTCACATTGACGCGAAGGGCGCTGGCGACGTATTTCTGAATTTGTAGCCTGTAGCCCTGGAGGGCAGGCATAAAAAAGCCCCGCCATCAAAGCGTGGCAGGGCTTGTTGAAGGCTCTGTATCAGCTGTCTCAGGCCTTGCTCTCAAAGACTACGTAAATTTTCCGACAGGGCTCCAGCACTTCCCATGTCCCTTTGAATCCCGCGGGGATGACAAAGCGATCGCCGGCGCGCAGGGTCTTGGCGTTACCTTCATGGTCACGCAAAACGGAAACGCCCTGCACGATCTCGCAGTATTCGTGCTCGGTGTAATTGACGGTCCACTGGCCCACAGCTCCTTCCCACACCCCGGCGTTCATTTGCCCACAGGGGCTGTCGTAGTGGTTGTGGATAACTTGCTCAGGGTTGCCTTTAAGCACCTTTTCCGGGGCCGGGCTAAAACGTTCAGCCTGGGTATTGGCAGTGCTGAAGTCGACTACGCTTGCGATGCTCATCTTTGTTATCCCCCCGAAATTGTGGCATGTGTGGTCAGCAAAATTAAAGTCTATGTTTATTAAAACGAACAAGCCATGGTGTTTACGCCACCTGTGTCAAATATATTGAAAGTTCCAGGGCCACTGGTTTAGGGTGGCGCTTCCATTTCAACAAGAGGAGGACACTCGAATGACCACCCTGACGCGTGCTGACTGGGAACAACGGGCCCAACAGCTGAAAATCGAAGGTCGCGCCTTCATCAACGGTGAATACACCGATGCGGTCTCCAATGAAACGTTCGAGTGTCTGAGCCCGGTCGATGGCCGTTTGCTGGGTAAGGTTGCCAGCTGCGACAGCGCTGACGCCCAGCGCGGCGTGGAAGTGGCCCGCAAGACGTTCGAGTCCGGCGTCTGGTCCCGCCTGGCTCCGGCCAAGCGCAAAGCCGCAATGATCCGCTTTGCCGGCCTGCTCAAGCAAAACGCTGAAGAACTGGCCCTGCTTGAAACCCTGGACATGGGCAAGCCGATCAGTGACTCCCTGCACATCGATGTGCCCGGTGCTGCCGGCGCGCTGAGCTGGAGCGGCGAGGCCATCGACAAGATCTACGACGAAGTCGCCGCCACCCCGCACGACCAACTGGGCTTGGTAACCCGCGAGCCGGTGGGCGTTGTCGCTGCCATTGTGCCGTGGAACTTCCCGCTGATGATGGCCTGCTGGAAACTGGGCCCGGCCCTGTCGACCGGTAACTCGGTCATCCTCAAGCCGTCCGAAAAGTCCCCTCTGACGGCTATCCGTATCGCTGCGCTGGCCGTTGAAGCCGGCATTCCAGCGGGCGTCTTCAACGTGCTGCCAGGCTACGGCCACACGGTCGGCAAGGCGCTGGCCCTGCATATGGACGTCGATACGCTGGTGTTTACCGGTTCGACCAAAATCGCCAAGCAGCTGATGATCTACGCTGGCGAGTCCAACATGAAGCGCATCTGGCTTGAAGCTGGTGGCAAGAGCCCGAACATCGTTTTCGCTGATGCGCCGGATCTGCAAGCGGCTGCCGAAGCCGCTGCCAGCGCCATTGCCTTTAACCAGGGTGAAGTTTGCACCGCGGGTTCGCGCCTGCTGGTGGAGCGCTCGATCAAGGACAAGTTCCTGCCGCTGGTGATCGACGCCCTCAAGGGCTGGAAGCCCGGCAACCCGCTGGACCCGGAAACCACCGTGGGCGCGCTGGTGGATACCCAGCAAATGAACACCGTCCTGTCGTACATCAAGTCCGGCCATAGCGAAGGCGCAAAACTGGTAGCAGGCGGTAATCAAATTCTGCAAGAAACCGGCGGCACCTACGTTGAACCGACCATTTTCGACGGCGTCAGCAATGCGATGAAAATCGCCCAGGAAGAAATCTTCGGCCCGGTATTGTCGGTTATCACCTTCGACAGTGCCGAAGAGGCCATCAAGATTGCCAACGACACGCCATACGGCCTGGCGGCAGCCGTCTGGACGGCCGATATCTCCAAGGCTCACCTGACCGCCAAGGCCCTGCGCGCCGGTAGCGTATGGGTCAACCAATACGATGGCGGCGACATGACCGCGCCGTTTGGTGGCTTCAAACAGTCGGGCAACGGCCGTGACAAGTCTCTGCACGCGTTTGATAAATACACCGAGCTGAAGTCCACCTGGATCAAGCTGTAATCCTCTAAACGCAACACCCTGTGGGAGCGGGCTTGCCCGCGATGACAGCACCGGGTCTGATTGACAGACCGCGGTGCCTTCATCGCGAGCAAGCCCGCTCCCACAATGGTTTTTACACCACATAATTGGAGCACAGACATGCGTCGGGCGACTTGTTTCGCCGTGCTGGTCGCATACGTCTATAGAATCGCCGTCGATCAGCTCCCTCTCCCTCCGGGAGAGGGTTGGGGAGAGGGCAGCCGCCAATCAGAGCATTTTTTCCAGCCCCACACTTTTGCTGAACCAGGCATTGAGCCGGCGCCACCAGTTGCCCGGTTCATGATGCAAAGTGTGCAACTGGCCATTGTCTTCGGTCACCCAGACCATCTTGCCCTGCTCCAGTTTCGGCTCATAACTCAAGGCCGGGGCCATGCCCTGCAACGCCAGTTTGCGGGCCTCGGCGGCCAGCTCGGGGCTGTCCACCAGCACGCCGACTTCGGTGTTCCACAAGCCTGAACGCGGATCGAAATTGAATGAACCGATAAAGGATTTTTGCCGATCAAAGATCATCGCCTTGCTGTGCAGGCTCGAATCCGAACTCATCCCGGGCTTGAACCAGTGCGGGCCACTGCCACCGCTGCTGCCCGGCTGGCGGCGCAATTCGAAGAGTTTGACCCCATGCTCCAGCAGCGCCTTGCGATAGGGTGCATAACCGCCATGCACCACGGGCACGTCTGTAGCCTCCAGGGAGTTGGTCAATAAACGTACATCGACCCCGGCATCGGCGCGGCCCGTGAGGTACACCAGCCCGGTTTCACCCGGCACAAAGTAGGCTGAAACCAGAATCAGCTCCTGATTAACGCCTACCAGCTCCGGCGCCAGTTGTGTGGTCAGCAGTAGATGCGGGTCAGGCTCATCCCGGGCCAGCACCTTGCTCGGAGCATCCCACAGCGCCTGATTCCAGGCCCAGATCAGCTCCTTGCGCCACACGTCGAGCTGCGGGCGGGTTTCGTATGAGGCCAGCTCCTGATAGAGCGCCGGGTTGCGTTGCTGCGCACGCTTGAGCGAGGTCTCCAGTTGTTTGCGTGCCTTGCCCAGCTCCTGCTCAGAGAGTTGCGAGGAGACAAAATCACCAATCGGCTGGCTCAGGGCACTGTTCCAGTACTGATCGAAGCTGTGCCCCAACTGCTCGGCCACCGGGCCGACGCCAAGCAGGTCGATATCGGTAAAATTCAGCTCCGGCTTGGCATCGAAGTACTCATCGCCCAGATTGCGCCCGCCCACGATCGCCGCACTGTTATCGGCCAGCCAGAGTTTGTTGTGCATGCGCCGGTGCTGGCGCGAGAGGTTGAACAGCCGTCCCATCGCCCGGGTTACACCCGTTCCACGGCCCAGTTGCAGGGGGTTGAACAGGCGAATCTGGATATTGGGATGAGCGGCGAGGGTGGCCAGGATATCGTCCAGGCCATCACTGGCGGTGTCATCGAGCAGGATGCGCACACGCACGCCGCGATCTGCGGCCTTGAGCAATTCGTCAATCAGCATGCGCGTACTCAAGCCGTCGTGGACGATGTAGTACTGCAGGTCGAGGCTGGTTTGCGCGTTGCGAATCAACTCGGCCCGGGCCCTGAAGGCTTCGCCGCTGTTGGGCAGTAGCCTGAACCCCGAGCGACCTTGATACGGCGCGGCCTGGGCCTGGATCGAGCGGCCAAAGGTCGAGTCTGCGGCGGGTAACGCCTGGGTGGGTTCACGGGGTACGTCCAACGTGGCACAGCCTCCCAGCAAGACGACTAAAAACAATGCGCAAAGTGATTTCAACGGGTAAAGCCTCGGGCCAGACGTCACTGAAGTTAAACGGTATCTGCCAGCAGTTTACTGGCTGCCATACCCACTTTGCGCACCGCTTCTTCGATCTGCGGCGTAGGCTTTGCAGCGTAGTTCATGCGCAAGCAATTACGGTACTTGCCCGAAGCCGAAAAAATACTGCCCACCGCGATCTGCACGCCCTGGTCCAGCAACATGCGGTTGAGGCGCAGGCTGTCGAAGCCGTCAGGCAGCTCAAGCCACAGCATAAAGCTGCCCTGGGGCCTGCTGGCACGGGTGCCTGGCGGAAAGTAGCGGCTGATCCAGCCCAGCATCAGGTCGCGATTGCGCTGGTATTGGCTGCGCATTTTGCGCAGGTGCGGCTCGAAATGACCGTTTTTCAGGAAGTCGGCAACCGCCAGTTGCGGCTGCGGTGCGCAAGAGCCGGTGCTGATGTATTTCATGTGCAGCACCCGCTCCAGATAACGCCCCGGCGCCACCCAGCCAACGCGCAAGCCGGGTGCCAGGGTTTTGGAGAATGAACTGCACAGCAGGACACGACCGTCATCGTCGAAGGACTTGATGGTTCGCGGGCGAGGGTAGGTGTAGGCCAGTTCGCCGTACACATCGTCTTCAATGATCGCCACATCAAAACGTTGGGCCAGGGTCACCAGCGCCCGCTTGCGGGCTTCGGGCATGATGTAGCCCAGTGGGTTGTTGCAACTGGGGGTGAGCTGGATAGCCTTGATCGGCCACTGTTCCAGGGCCAGTTCCAGGGCTTCGAGGCTGATGCCGGTCAGCGGATCGGTAGGGATCTCCAGGGCCTTCATCCCCAGGCCCTTGAGGGTTTGCATGGCGCCATGAAAGCTTGGCGAGTCGACCGCGACGATATCACCCGGTTCGCACACGGCTCGAATACTGCACGACAAGGCCTCATGGCAGCCCGTGGTGATTACCAGATCTTCTGCGCCCAACTGGCAGCCCGAATCGAGCAACAACCGCGCCACCTGCTCGCGCAGGCCGAGTACCCCGTAGACGTTGTCGTAATACAGACCGGGCAAGTCCAGACGCCGGCTGATTTGCGCCAGGCTGCGCAACAGCGGCTTGATGGTTGGCGTGGTGACGTCCGGCATGCCGCGCCCCAACTGGATCACGTCCTTTTGCGGCACTGAGCGAACCAGTTCCAGCACTTGCTCCCACTGTGAAATTTCAACGGGTCGCTGGGCAGGTTTACCCATGCCCGGCAGGGCGGGCAGCTCACGCTCCATCGGCACGAAGTACCCGGACTTGGGCCGCGGCGACGCCAGGCCATTGTCCTCCAGCAAGCGATACGCCTGCTGCACCGTACTCAGGCTCACACCATGCTCGGCGCTTAGCGCCCGCACCGACGGCAAACGGTCGCCAGGGCGATAAAAGCCCTGCTCGATGCGCGTACCGAGCAGGTCGGCGAGGTTGACATAAAGGGTCATGGCAGAACTCCCGAAGGGTGGACCAGTACAGATTGGGCGTAAACCAAGGATTCAGCGCCTGAAATGGCAGATCTGTATGTATTTAAAAAGACTTTGCTGAATCTGTCATGGTTTCCAGCGCACGGCCATCATGCTGACTCATGGCAATCGAGTCAAAAGGAGCTGTCTGATGAATGGTTTGAGCGATGTGCGCCTGACGCTGCACAGCCAACAATTACTGGCTGAGCATGAAGCCCGTCAAGTCACCAGCACCCCGGCCGATCTTGGGGTGTGGGGGCTGTTCTGCCACCGTGCTCGCAGTCGCCGGATGCTGCTGAACCTGGACGAACAGCAGCTGCGCGATGTGGGGTTGACCCGCGAAATGGCCCGGCAGGAAGGCTGCAAGCCATTTTGGCGTTCGTAACCAAACCTGCGGCAGCGGCTACAGGTTTGAATCAGCGCAGCTCTTTTAACCGGTGCCACAGCATCCCCAGCGCCAGCAATGGCGAACGCAGGTATTTGCCACCCGGGAAGGTGATATGCGGGACCTTGGCAAACAGATCAAAACCGTCACTGTGCTGGCCACTGATAGCTTCGGCCAGCAACTTGCCCGCCAGGTGGGTTGCGTTAACCCCGTGCCCTGAATACGCCTGGGCGTAATACACATTGGGATGCTCTTGCAGGCGGCCAATCTGCGGCAGGCGGTTGGCACCAATGCCGATCATGCCGCCCCACTGGTAGTCGATTTTCACGTCTTTAAGATGCGGGAACACCTCGAGCATTTTAGGACGCATGTACGCGGCAATATCCTGCGGATCACGCCCAGAATAATGACAGGCCCCACCGAATAACAGACGCCGATCTGCCGAAAGACGGTAGTAGTCCAGCGCCACGCGCTGGTCGCACACGGCCATGTTCTGTGGCAGCAAGGCGTGAGCCCGGGCTTCGCTCAACGGCTCGGTGGCAATGATGTAGCTGCCCGCAGGCAGCACTTTGCCGCTTAGTTGCGGGTTGAGGTCCTTGAGATAGGCGTTGCAGCCCAGTACCAGGCTTTTGGCCCGCACTGAGCCCTGGGCCGTGTGCACCAGTACTTCAGGGCCATAATCGATGCGGGTTACTGCGGAGTTTTCAAACAGCTTTACACCCAGTTGCGCAGCGGCCGCCGCTTCGCCCAGCGCCAGATTCAGCGGGTGCAAATGGCCCGAGCCCATGTCGACAAAGCCGCCGACATACCGGTCCGAACCCACCACGCTGTGCACTTCGTTGGCCTGCAACAGACGGGTTTCATGGCGATAACCCAGATCGCGCAGCTCCTGGGCCTCTTCAGCAAAACCTTCAAGGTCACGGGGTTTGTTGGCTAGGTCGCAATAGCCCCAGGTCAGGTCACAGGCAATATTGAAACGCTCGACGCGCTGGCGCACGATTTCCACCGCCTCCAGCCCCATCAGCTTCATTTGCCGCACACCGTCCTTGCCGATGATGCCTTCAAACTGCTCAACACCATGGCCGACCCCGCGAATCAGTTGCCCGCCATTGCGCCCGCTGGCGCCCCAACCGATCTTGTGCGCTTCCAGCAAGACCACGCTCATGCCGCGCTCGGCCAGCTCCAGCGCCGTATTCAGGCCGGAAAAGCCACCGCCCACCACACACACATCCGCTACCAGCTCGCCCTGCAACACCGGATGATCGGGTTGTGGCAGGCTGCTGGCGGCGTAATAAGAAGCGGTGTGCTGGCTGCGCTGAACAGGGGCGTTCATGTGCGTAATCCTGATTATTGATGTTTGGAAAATTTGACGGAGCATAAGCCGTGCCATTCCCGTGGGGCAAGAACAGCCGAATGGCCCTGTCTAGGGCAGGGGGTTTCAGGCAGACTCTGCGGCCTTTTCTCAATCGGTACGTTCTGGATGAGCTGTAACAGTCACAAGATCCGCTTTCTCAGGCAGCAAATCCCCTCGTTCGAATGCGTGCCGGGTTGCCATGACTGCTGCGGGCCTGTGACCACTTCATCCGAAGAAATGGCCCGCTTGCCGCGCAAGACGGCTGCCGAACAAGAAGCAGCAATGGATGAGCTGAACTGTGTGCATCTGGGGCCCAATGGCTGCACGGTGTATGAAGAGCGGCCATTGATCTGTCGGTTGTTTGGCACTACCCCCACCTTGCCGTGCCCCAACGGCCGACGCCCGGTAGAGATGATTCACCCCAGCGCAGAGAAGCTGGTGCATGAATACATCGCCAGTACGCGGCAGGTGCTGGTCTAGATCAAGAGCCCCCTCACCCTGACCCTCTCCCGGAGGGAGAGGGGACTAAAGGCAAAAGCCGGTCTGCGCAGCCCCTCTAAGGGAAAGCCGTCAATCTGCAATCGGCAGATTCAGGCTCTCTTTGACTTCTTCCATCACGATATAGCTTTTGGACTCACGCACGTGGGGCAGCTTGAGCAAGATGTCACCCAGCAGCTTGCGGTAAGAAGCCATCTCGCTGATCCGCGCCTTCACCAGATAGTCGAAGTCCCCCGACACCAGATGACACTCCAGCACATGGGGCAACTTCAACACGGCGCGTCGGAATTCATCAAAGGTATCGCCTGATTTGTAGTCCAGGCTGATTTCCACAAATACCAGCAGGCTGCCCTGTAAATGTTGCGGGTTCAGCCGGGCGTTGTAGCCCATGATGATCCCTTCACGTTCCAGCCTGCGCACTCGTTCTGTACAGGGAGTGGTCGACAACCCAACCTTCTCTCCCAGCTCGGTAAACGAGATGCGGCCATCGACCTGGAGGATGCGCAAAATGTTGCGATCGATCTTGTCCAATTCACGCTTTGTTTGATGATTTGTACGCATAGGAGATTCTCCTCCGTGAAAAGGGTTATGCCCGAGATTTGTCGCCAAATATAGCTTCTTATACAGTGAATACCACTGCTCAATGCTTCATATACTGCGCTCATCTTTGCATCGAACAATAAACGTCTGCGGCTGGCCGCGATGAGGGAATGAATATGCGAGTTATGGTATTGGGTGGCGGCGTTATTGGTACTGCCAGCGCCTATTATCTGGCCCGAGCCGGTTTTGATGTGGTTGTCGTGGACCGTCAGCCAGCCGTTGCAATGGAAACCAGCTTTGCCAACGCGGGCCAGGTGTCCCCGGGCTACGCTTCGCCGTGGGCCGCACCGGGCGTGCCGCTCAAGGCGATCAAGTGGTTGCTCGAACGCCACGCACCTCTGGCCATCAAGGCCACGACCAGCGTTGATCAGTACCTGTGGATGGCACAGATGCTGCGCAACTGCACCGCCAGCCGCTATGCCGTGAACAAGGAGCGCATGGTTCGCCTGTCCGAGTACAGCCGTGACTGCCTCGACGAACTGCGTGCCGAAACGGGTATTGCCTACGAAGCCCGTAACCTCGGCACCACACAACTGTTCCGCACTCAGGCCCAGCTCGATGGCGCCGCCAAGGACATCGCGGTCCTGAAAGAATCCGGTGTACCGTTCGAACTGCTCGACCGTGCCGGTATTGCCCGGGTTGAGCCCGCACTGGCCAGCGTGACCGACATTTTGGCCGGCGCCCTGCGCCTGCCCAATGACCAGACTGGCGACTGTCAGATGTTTACCACCCGCCTGGCTGAAATGGCCAAAAACCTGGGTGTTGAGTTCCGCTTCGGCCAGGATATCCAGCGTCTGGACTACGCAGGTGATCGCATCAATGGCGTGATGATCGACGGCAAACTCGAAACCGCCGATCGTTACGTACTGGCACTGGGCAGCTACTCGCCGCAAATGCTCAAGCCACTGGGCATCAAGGCGCCGGTTTACCCGCTCAAGGGCTACTCGCTGACCATTCCGATTACCAATTCGGACATGGCACCGACCTCGACCATTCTCGATGAGACCTACAAGGTCGCGATCACCCGTTTCGACAACCGCATTCGCGTTGGCGGCATGGCTGAAATCGCCGGTTTTGACCTGTCGCTGAACCCGCGCCGACGCGAAACCCTGGAGATGATCGTCAACGACCTTTATCCTCAGGGCGGTGATCTGAGCCAGGCCAGTTTCTGGACCGGCCTGCGCCCGACGACCCCGGACGGCACGCCGATTGTGGGCGCAACCCCGTTCAAAAACCTGTTCCTGAACACCGGGCATGGCACACTGGGTTGGACCATGGCCTGCGGTTCCGGTCGTTTCCTCGCGGACGTAATGGCCAAAAAGACCCCGCAAATCAGCGCCGAAGGCCTTGATATTTCCCGCTACGGCAACCACCAGGAGACTGCAAAACATGGCAATCCAGCGCCAGCTCACCAATGAACGCATGAGCCAGATCGTTACCCATAACGGCACTGTCTACCTGTCCGGGCAAGTCGGCGACGACATGAACGCCGGGGTCGAGCAACAGACCCGTGAAACACTGGCCAATATCGAGCATTTGCTGGACCTGGCGGGCTCCGATAAAAGCCGTATCCTGTCGGTCACTATCTACCTCAAAGACATCGATGCTGACTTTGCCGGCATGAACAGCGTCTGGGACCAATGGCTGCCCAAGGGTGTAGCGCCGGCCCGCGCAACTGTCGAGGCCAAGCTGTGCGAGCCCGAAATCCTGGTTGAACTGTCTGTTGTGGCAGCATTGCCGTAAGTTTTTTGATCACGTAACAGTCCCTCTTGCGGTGCAGCACGCAGTTCACGCTGCGGGTGTGCACCGTTTTTTATTCTTTTGCCGTTAGAAGCCCGCCGCCATGCGCCCAGCCCGTGCCCTGATCGACCTCCAAGCCCTGCGTCACAATTACCAACTGGCCCGTGAAGTCACGGGGGCCAAGGCCCTTGCTGTGATCAAGGCCGATGCCTACGGCCACGGTGCCGTGCGCTGCGCCCAGGCTCTTGAGGCCGAGGCTGACGGTTTTGCCGTGGCCTGTATTGAAGAAGCACTGGAACTGCGCGCCGCCGGTATTCGCGCGCCAATCCTGCTGCTGGAAGGTTTTTTTGAAGCGGATGAACTGCCACTGATCGTCGAACATGACTTTTGGTGTGTGGTGCATTCGCTGTGGCAGCTTGATGCCATCGAGCAGGCCCGACTCGCCAAACCCATCCATGTGTGGCTGAAACTGGACAGTGGCATGCACCGCGTTGGCTTGCACCCCAACGATTACAAGGCCGCTTACCAGCGTCTGCAGGCCAGTGCCAATGTGGCGAAAATCGTGCTGATGAGCCATTTTGCCCGCGCCGATGAGCTCGATTGCACCCGAAGCGTAGAGCAGGTTGCTGTGTTCCTCGGCGCTCGCGCCGATTTGACGGCAGAAATCAGCTTGCGCAACTCGCCGGCCGTACTCGGCTGGCCACGCGTGCCAAGTGACTGGGTACGCCCGGGCTTGATGTTGTATGGCAGCTCGCCATTTGACGAGCCACAGGCCACTGCCTCTCGCTTGCAACCGGCGATGACCCTGGAGTCCAAAGTGATCTGCGTGCGCGAACTGCCCGCTGGTGAGCCAGTGGGCTACGGTGCCAGGTTCATCACCCCAAAACCCATGCGAATCGGCGTGGTGGCCATGGGTTATGCCGACGGCTACCCGCGCCAGGCTCCCACCGGTACCCCGGTATTTGTGGACGGTGTGCGCAGCCAGTTGCTGGGTCGTGTGTCGATGGACATGCTGTGCATCGACCTCACCGATGTGCCGCAAGCGGGCCTGGGTTCGACGGTCGAGTTGTGGGGTAAAAACATTCTCGCCAGCGAAGTGGCCACTGCAGCAGATACCATTCCTTACCAGATTTTCTGCAACCTCAAACGCGTTCCACGGCTCTATTCCGGTAACTGATGGGTTGTATCCAATATGCAGGGGCGAATGGGCGTCCGGGTTTGAAGTCGAAGTGTTGTAAATACTGAACGCTATCGCCATGATGGCGGCTTCTCGACCCGAATCTGACCCCCAGGAGGCTCCCGCATTGGACGTCGGTGAACGACTGCAATCCATCCGCAAACTCAAAGGCCTGTCGCAGCGTGAACTCGCCAAGCGCGCGGGCGTCACCAACAGCACCATTTCGATGATCGAAAAGAACAGCGTGAGCCCGTCCATAAGCTCCCTGCGAAAAGTGCTGAGTGGCATCCCCATGTCCATGGTCGAGTTTTTTTCCGAAGAAATCCTTCAAGAAAACCCAACTCAAATTGTCTACAAAGCCAATGAGCTGATCGACATTTCCGACGGTGCGGTGACCATGAAACTGGTGGGCAAGGCACATCCGAGCCGGGCCATTGCCTTTCTCAACGAGATTTATCCACCGGGTGCCGATACCGGGGACGAAATGCTGACTCATGAAGGCGAAGAAACCGGGATTTTGGTGGAAGGTCGCCTAGAGTTAACCGTGGGTCTTGAGACCTTCGTGCTGGAAGCCGGTGACAGCTATTATTTCGAAAGCTCCAAACCACACCGCTTTCGTAATCCGTTCGACGTCGCGGCGCGACTAATCAGCGCAGCCACCCCGGCGAATTTCTAAGAACAGAGGCGCCCTGTCTGCTTGCAGAGGCACCCGTAGATGCATTTCGCCAGCTCTATTCCCCCTTTGTCTTTAGGGTTGTTTCAGAGAGGCGGGCTAACCGTTATACTTTCGCCGCCCGCGAAACCGTGGTTGTGGGCGTGAATAGCCACCATTGAGGGTGAACGCGTGAACCTAATTATGAAAATGCTGGCCGTACCAGCAGCAGTAGTGGCCCTATGGGCAGTCAACGCTCAGGCAGCAACGAACGATGACATCGCAAAACGTCTTGAGCCAGTGGGTAAGGTCTGTGTTCAAGGGCAAGAATGCAAAGGGATGGACGTAGCAGCCTCGGTGGGCGGCGGCGGTGGCATGACCCCCGACGACATTATTGCCAAGCACTGCAGTGCTTGCCACGGCACCGGCTTGTTGGGCGCACCGAAAATCGGTGACACCGCGGCCTGGAAAGAGCGCGCCGATCATCAGGGCGGCCTTGATGGCATCCTGGCCAAAGCCATCACCGGTATCAACGCCATGCCGCCAAAAGGCACTTGCATGACCTGTACCGATGAAGAGCTAAAAGGCGCCATCGAGAAAATGTCCGGTTTGAAATAACCCGACCTTCTCTGAAAAAGCCGCTGATGGGCGGCTTTTTTGTGCCCGAAATTTGAGCTCGTCCGCGTCCTCTGCGCTATCACGTCTATATTCAAGACTGGATAAGGAGGATCAGATGGTGCAGTCCTGTTCGATCGAACGCGCAGTCGATGATGTGCTGGCGCGATTACCGATGCATATTCACCTTGGCCTGCCGCTGGGCCTGGGCAAGGCCAACCGCTTCGTCAATGCGCTGTATCAGCGGATCAGGCAGCTGCCCGAACGCCAACTGACGATCTATACCGCTTTGAGTCTGGGCCGCCCCCCACTTGGGGACGGACTGCAACGGTTGTTTCTGGAACCTTTTGTCGAGCGGGTATTTGGCGATTACATTGAGCTGGATTACCTGGCCGACCTGCTTCACAACAGCATGCCCACCAACATCCACGTCGAGCAGTTCTTTTTGCAGCCGGGCAGTTTGCTCAACAGCCCGCCTGCCCAGCAGGATTACGTCAGCAGCAATTACAGTCACGCGGCCCGCGACATCAATGCCAGCGGCCTGAACCTGGTGGCCCAACTGGTTGCTCGACACCCCGAGGATACCGCGCGTCTGAGCCTGAGCTGCAACCCGGATATCACCCTCGATTTGTTGCCCATGATTGCCAAGCGGCGTGCGGCGGGCGAGACCATTCTGATACTGGGCCAGGTACATGGTGACCTGCCTTATATGCCCGGCGACTCGGAGCTGAGTATCGACGATTTTGATCTGTTGATTGACGAAGATGAGCACACTACGTTGTTTTCAACGCCCAGCATGCCGGTCAATCTGCAAGACCATATGATCGGCCTGCATGCCAGCACCCTGATACGCGACGGCGGCACCCTGCAGATCGGCATTGGCTCGATGGGTGATGCCCTGAGTGCAGCCCTGCTCGCACGCCAGGGTGACAACGAGGGCTACCGCGACCTGCTCGACGCTATCGATATCACCCCGTGGCGCACGCTGATCGAGCAACAAGGTGGCGTCGAGCCATTTGCCCGGGGCCTGTATGGTTGCAGCGAGATGTTTGTCCACGGCCTGATGGTGCTGGCCGATGCCGGGATTGTGCGACGCAAGGTCTACCCCGATGCCGACAGGCAAGCCCAGGCCAATGCGGGCACCCTGGATGAAAGCTTGCAGGGTGACGGGGTCAGCATCCACGGCGGTTTTATCCTCGGCCCCCGCGATTTTTACCAGCGGCTAAGGGAGTTGCCCCACAGCAAGCGCCTTGAATTCAATATGACCGCCATCAGCTATATCAACGAATTATACGGCCAGGAAGAGTTGAAACGCCTGCAACGGCGTGATGCGCGCTTCGTCAACAGCGCATTCACCGTGACCTTGCTCGGTGCCGCCGTGGCTGATCAGCTCGAAGACGGCCGGGTGCTGAGCGGGGTCGGCGGGCAATACAACTTTGTTGCCCAGGGCCATGCCCTGCATGACGCACGCTCGGTGATCATGTTGCGCAGCTGGCGAGAGTCGGGCGGTGATGTAAGTTCCAATATTGTCTGGGAATACGGTCACTGCACCATCCCGCGGCATTTGCGCGACATTGTGGTCACCGAATACGGGATTGCTGATTTGCGCGGCAAAACCGACAGCAAAGTCATCGAGGCGCTGCTCAACATCACCGACTCGCGCTTCCAGACCGAACTGACCACCCAGGCACAACTGATGGGCAAGCTGCCCAAGGACTTTCGCCTTGATCCACGTTTTGCCGACAACAGCCCGCAGCGTTTGCAGGAGATCGCCGATCGGCACCCGCATTTGTTCCCGGAATACCCGCTGGGCAGTGATTTCAGCGCGCAGGAGCAAGACCTGCTGCGAGCGTTGAACTGGCTTAAAAGCAAATTCAAGCTCACGCAGATGTACCAACTGGGCAAGGCTACGCTGGACGCGCCTTCGCCCCAGGCATTCCCCGAACACCTGGAGCGCATGCAGCTCGCACAACCCGACGGGTTGCGCGATGAGCTGTACCAGCGTTTGCTGCTGGCAGGGCTGCAGGCAACCGCGAAAAGCAATTGACGCGCCTTTCGTAGCAGCTGCCGCCAGGCTGCGTTCGGCGGCGCAGCCTTCGTGCCTCGGCAGCTGCTACGGACTGAAAGGGTTACTCGATAAAGGTCACTTTACCGCCCGCCAGGGATTTGACCCGGGCCAGGGATTCAACGCGGTAGCCCTGTGCATCCAGCTCGGCACGGCCGCCCTGGAACGACTTCTCGATCACGATGCCCAGACCGGCCACGGTGGCGCCAGCTTGCTTGATGATCGAAATCAGCGCTTGCGAGGCCTTGCCATTGGCCAGGAAGTCGTCGATCACCAGCACGCGGTCGCTGCTTTGCAGGTGGCGCGGGGAAATCGCAACGGTGCTTTCAGTCTGCTTGGTGAACGAATACACCGTGGCCGACAGCAGGTTTTCAGTCAGGGTCAGGGACTGGTGCTTACGCGCAAAAATCACAGGTACACCCAAGTTCAAGCCAGTCATCACAGCAGGGGCGATACCCGATGCTTCGATAGTGACGATCTTGGTGATGCCCGAATCCTTGAACAAACGCGCGAACTCGTCGCCGATTTCCTTCATCAGCTGAGGATCGATCTGATGGTTCAAAAAGGCGTCGACTTTCAAAACCTGATCGGAAAGCACGATGCCTTCTTCGCGAATTTTCTTGTGCAGTGCTTCCAACGTAACGTCCTCAAATAGCGCTTTTGCGCTGAAGGTAGAGTAAAAAATAGTCGATTTTAGCGTTTTAGCATCGCGCGTATATCAGCCAGTGCTGTATTGCCGCGAACCGCTTTAACTTCGGTGGGGGTGTCATCGTTGCCTTCCCAGGCCAGATCGTCCGGGGGTAACTCATCGAGGAAACGGCTCGGCGCACAGTCAATGATCTCGCCGTACTGTTTACGCTTGGCGGCAAAGGTGAATGCCAGCGTCTCACGGGCACGGGTAATGCCCACATAGGCCAGGCGCCGTTCTTCTTCAATGGTGTCTGCTTCAATGCTGGAGCGGTGCGGGAGGATTTCTTCTTCCATGCCCATGATGAACACGTAGGGAAATTCCAGACCCTTGGAGGCGTGCAAGGTCATCATCTGCACGCCTTCGGCACCGTCTTCCTCTTCCTGCTGGCGCTCGAGCATGTCGCGCAGCACCAGTTTGCCGATGGCTTCCTCGATGGTCATGGCGCCGTCTTCGTCTTTTTCGAGGGTGTTTTTCAACGCCTCGACCAAAAACCAGACATTGGACATGCGGTAGTCCGCCGCCTTGTCGCTGGAGCTGTTGGTGCGCAGCCAGTTTTCGTAGTCGATGTCCATGATCATGCTGCGCAGCGCTGCAATCGGGTCTTCGCCCGAGCAATGCTCACGTACACGGTCCATAAAGCGCTTGAAACGTACCAGGCGGTCAGTGAAGCGTGCGTCCAGATGTTCGCCCAGGCCGATTTCATCGGTGGCGGCATACATCGAGATCTTTCGCTCGGTCGCGTAGTTACCCAGCTTTTCCAGGGTAGTCGAACCGATCTCGCGACGTGGGACGTTGATTACGCGCAGGAAGGCGTTATCGTCATCCGGGTTTACGATCAGGCGGAAGTAAGCCATCAGGTCTTTAACTTCCTGACGTCCGAAGAAGCTGTTGCCGCCCGACAAACGGTACGGGATCTGATGGTGCTGCAGCTTCAATTCGATCAGTTTGGCTTGATAGTTCCCGCGGTACAGGATCGCGAAGTCGCTGTACGGTCGATCGGTGCGCAGGTGCAGGGTGAGGATTTCGACGGCCACTCGCTCGGCTTCGGCGTCTTCGTTGCGGCAGCGGATCACCCGCACTTCGTCGCCGTGGCCCATCTCGCTCCACAACTGCTTTTCAAACTCGTGGGGGTTGTTGGCAATCAGGATATTGGCGCAGCGCAGAATACGGCTGGTGGAGCGGTAGTTTTGCTCCAGCATCACCACTTTCAAGGACGGGTAATCATCCTTGAGCAGCATCAGGTTTTCCGGGCGAGCGCCGCGCCAGGCGTAGATCGACTGGTCGTCGTCACCTACCACGGTGAACTGGTTGCGCTTGCCGATCAGGTATTTAACCAGCAGATACTGACTGGCGTTGGTGTCCTGATATTCGTCCACCAGCAGGTAACGCACCTTGTTCTGCCACTTTTCCAGAATGTCGGCATGTTCTTCGAACAGCTTGACCGGCAGCAGGATCAGGTCGTCAAAGTCCACCGCGTTGTAGGCCTTGAGCGTGCGCTGGTAGTGGGTGTAGACGATGGCTGCCGTCTGCTCCTTGGGGTTGCGCGCGTTTTCCAGAGCCTGGGGCGGCAGGATCAGGTCGTTTTTCCACGAGCCGATCATGTTCTTGATTTCGTCGACCCCGTCGTCGCCCGAATATTCCTTTTGCATGATGTCGGCCATCAGCGCCTTGACGTCAGCCTCGTCAAAGATCGAGAAGCCGGGCTTATAGCCCAGCCGCGCGTGCTCCTTGCGGATGATGTTGAGGCCCAGGTTGTGGAACGTGCACACCGTCAAGCCGCGGCCTTCACCCTTTTTAAGCAGGGTGCCGACACGCTCTTTCATCTCGCGGGCGGCTTTGTTGGTAAAGGTCATGGCGACGATGTATTGGGCACGGATGCCACAGTTCTGGATCAGGTGCGCGATTTTGCGGGTAATCACGCTGGTTTTGCCGGAGCCTGCGCCGGCGAGCACCAATAGAGGGCCGCCGACGTAGCTCACGGCTTCTTGCTGCCGGGGATTGAGTCGGGACATGACGAGATCAGGGGTCGTTTGTAAAAAGGGCGGGCATTTTAACAGGCTGAGCAAATATTGCTGCCTCTGTGCGACGGTGTGACATGCCACATCCTTTAAATTTACTGCTTTTGTTACTTTCGCACAGGATGTAAAGAGTATTTCCAGCTACCGTAGGGTTAATGCAGCAAATAAGTATTTGATAACCAGTGTCATTGCCATTGGTTGCCGGCACGTCATAATGCCCACTGCCCGAATTTTTGCAGAGTCTAGGGAGCTAGCTTGTCTACGCCTGTCGAACCCTTGCGTTTGCTGCTATTGGCCGAAGAGCCATCTTGGGCAGCGTTGTTGCGCGAGTGTCTGGCGCCAATGGGAAGTGCGGCCGTCCTGATATGCGCGCCGAGCTGGGAGTCTGTCAGCCATCTGTTCGAAAACGATCGCAATGCGCTGCTCCTGACGACCCCGGCCCTGCAGCCCCCAGCGGGCCGCTGCCGCCTGCCCACGGTTTTGCTGCTCGACAGCGAGCCTGATAGCGCTCCAGCGGGCGTCAGCGACTGGCTGGTCGGCGCCAGCCTGACGGGCGATGTACTGCGCCGCTGTCTGCGCCATGTGCGTGAACGCGGCCTGCTGGAACACACCTTGCAGCGCCTCGCCGAAGAGGACCCACTGACCGGCATTGCCAACAGGCAAGGCTTCCAGACCCTGCTGGCCGTGCGTCTGGCCGAAAGTGACGGCCGTGGCATTGCCCTGGGCCATCTGGACCTGGACAACTTTCGTCACGCCAACGATGCATTGGGCCATCAGGCTGGCGACCGCCTGATCCTGCAAGTAGTGGCGCGCCTCAAAAGCCAGCTTGAAGCGGGTGACCAACTGGCCCGTCTTGGCAGTGATGAATTCGCCCTGTTGATCAACACCCATCGCGCGCCCGAGCGTGCCGAATGGATGGCCGAACGCATTACCGAGGTGATGGCCGAGCCCTACTGGGTCGACGGCGAAAGCCTGTTGATCGGCTGCAGCCTGGGTATTGCCCATGCCCGCGCCAACGCCGGGGCCGACCCGTTGATGTGGCACGCGCACATTGCCATGCAACAGGCCAAAAGCACCCAGGGTTGTACCTTCCACGTATTCAACGAGCGTATCAATCGCAATGCCCGCAGCCTGGCCGACCTCGAAAGCGAGTTGCGCCGGGCGTTGCGCCGTGACGAACTGGAACTGCATTACCAGCCGCGCCTGGATCTTGGCACGGGGCAAATCGTCGGGCTGGAAGCGCTGGTGCGCTGGCGCCATGCCGAGCGTGGTCTGTTGGCTCCGAGTGAGTTCGTGCCTTTGGCCGAGCAAAGCGGGCTGATTGTGCCGCTGGGGTACTGGGTTATCTCCCGTGCCCTGCGGGATATGCAGGCGTTGCGCGAACGCGGGCTTGAGCCGCTGCACATGGCGGTCAACCTGTCGTTTCGCCAGTTTCAGGACAGCCAGTTGCTTTCGACCCTCAGCCGCCTGATCAGCGAACGCGGCGTAGAAGCACAGTGGCTGGAGTTCGAGCTGACCGAAACGGCCGTGATGCGGCGCAGTGATCTGGTCAAACAGACCATGGATGCCCTGGGCCGACTGGGTGTGCGTTTTTCGCTGGATGATTTCGGTACGGGTTTTTCATCGTTTGTGCACCTCAATAGCCTGCCGATTACGCTGCTCAAGATCGACAAAAGCTTTGTGGGCGGCATGGAAAGCCGCGAAGAGAACCGCAAACTGGTCCACGCCATGATCAACCTGGCCCACAACCTGAAACTGGAAGTGGTTGCCGAAGGCGTCGAAACTCCCGAACAGCTTGCTCTATTGCGTGATTTTGGTTGCGATCAGGTGCAGGGCTACTTCATCAGCAAGCCGCTGCCGCTGGCCGAACTGGTGGAGTATTTGACGTTTGGGGCCGGGCAGCAGGTGCCAATTGCGCTCTAGGGCTTAAGAAAAACTTCCGTAGCAGCCTCGTTCCTTCGGCAGCTGCTACACAGCTACGCCCGCCACTTTGGCCGCCTTGCGCTCCAGCTTGATCATGCGCCGTACCTTCCACTCGAACGCCAGGGTCAAGCTGATCGCTGCACAGGCCAGGCCCGTCGCCAGCCCCCACCAGACACCTGCCGGGCCCCAACCGAAGGTAAAGGCCAGCATCCAGGCCATTGGCGCGCCAATCACCCAATAGCAGAACAGCCCCACCAGAAAGGTGGTCTTGGCATCCTTGAGCCCGCGAATCGCGCCCATGGCGATGGTTTGTGCGCCATCAAACAGCTCAAACCATGCCGCTACCGCCAGCAGGCTGACGGCCAGCTCAAATACCGGACGGAATGCAGGGTCGTTGTAATCGAGGAACAACCCCACCAGATCCCTTGGCCAAAACCAGAACACCACGGAAAACCCGAGCATCACACATGCACCAAAACCGATACCGACCCGTCCTGCCAGCCGCGCCCGCTGCAAGTCACCACCACCATAGTGCTGGCCAATACGCATGGTGATCGCATACGACATGCCTGCAGGTACCATAAATGCCACCGATACGATTTGCAGTGCGATCTGGTGCGCTGCCAGCTGTGTGCTGCCCATGGTGCCCATGCACAGTGCTGCGAAGGCAAACAAACCGACTTCCACGGCATAGGTCCCGCCAATCGGCAGGCCGAGCCGCCACAGTTCCCGCAGATAAGTCAGATTGATCCGCGACAGGCCCTTGCTGATCGGGTACGCGTTGTAGGCCGGATGCCGATGGATATGCCAGGCCAACCCCAGCGCCATGCAGGTCGCCACAATCGCCGTGACCAGGCCGATACCCATCAAGCCCAGTTTTGGCAGGCCGAACATGCCGGTAATCAGCGCGTAATTGAGCACAAAGTTGGCCACGGTACCGATCAGGCTGATCACCATCACCGGTGTGGCCCGGCCCATTGCACTGGTAAAGCCGCGCAGGGCCATAAAAGTCATATAGCCGGGCAGGGCAAACGGTAGCAGCAGCAGAAACTGGCCAGCCGCTTCAACGTTGGTGGGCGTCTGGCCAAACAGCAACAATAGCGGTTTGATATTCCACAGCATTACCGCGCCGCCCAGCGCCAGTGCCCAGGCGAGCCACAACCCGGCCTGAGTCAGGCGGGTCGCCCCTTCGATATCCCCTGCACCTTGGCGAATCGACACCAGCGTGCCCACGGCAGCGATGACGCCAATGCAGAAAATCGACACGAACGAGTAGCTGGCCGCTCCCAGGCTCCCGCCAGCCAGAGCCTCCGGGCTCAAGCGCGCCATCATCAGGGTATCGGTGAGTACCATCAGCATGTGAGCCAGCTGCGAAGCGATCAGCGGCCCGGCCAACCTCATAATGGCCGAGAGTTCGATACGTGCAGGATGCTGTTTGGTCATTGTAGAAATTTCTATAGGTGCGTTGAAAGGCTTGATTCTCGGCGCGTTGAGTGTTTTAAGCAAAGGGATAAAAACGATCACTGGCATGATTTAAACTCATGGTTGATCTTGCCTTCTGTGCCATCACCTTTTGAGCTATAGGAATATGAGTAATGGCTCGTAGCCTTCCTCCGCTTTACGCCTTGCGCGCCTTTGAGGCTGCAGCTCGCCATAGTTCATTCACCCGGGCGGGCGAAGAGCTGTCCATTACCCAGAGCGCTGTCAGTCGCCATATCAAAACCCTGGAAGCGCATTTCGCCTGCCGGTTATTTCAGCGCAGCGGGCGCAGCCTGCAACTCACCGAAGCCGCGCGCTTGCTGCTGCCGGGAGTGCGCGAAGGCTTTGCCGCCCTGGAGCGCGCCTGTACTACCTTGCGCGCTGAAGATGACATCTTGCGCATGAAAGCCCCCTCGACCCTGACCATGCGCTGGTTATTGGCCCGCCTGAGCCGCTTTCGCCACTTGCAGAGCGGCAATGAGGTGCAACTGACCAGTGCCTGGATGGACATTGACCATGTGGATTTCAATCACGAGCCATTCGACTGTGCAGTGCTGTTGAGCAACGGCCACTTTCCGCCTGACTGGGAGGCCACGCTGCTGTTCCCGGAGATGCTGATCCCGGTCGGTGCGCCCGCCATTCAGGGCGACGCGCCATGGGACGTCACACGCCTGGCGAGCACTGAGCTGCTGCACCCTACGCCTGACCGCCGCGACTGGCGGCGTTGGCTCGATTGCATGGGCCTGGGCGGGCAAGTGTCACTCAAGGGCGGGCAAGTTTTCGACACCCTGGAGCTGGGCATGATTGCCGCCGCCCGGGGCTACGGCATTTCCATGGGGGATTTGTTGATGGTGGCCGAAGACGTTGCCCAGGGGCGCCTGAGCCTGCCGTTCCCTGCTGCCGTGGCCAGCGGCGATAATTACTATCTGGTTTGGCCCAAGACCCGTCCCGGGGGCGAGCGTTTGCGTCGACTCAGCGACTTTTTGCAGCAGGAAGTCGCTGCCATGGTGCTGCCAACCGTTGAGCAGTTGCACTGACCGCCATAATCAGCCACTGAATGGCCGATATTGCAACGCCTCTGCGAGATGCTTGCGCTCTATATTGTGTGCCTGCTCCAGGTCCGCCAGGGTCCTTGCCACTTTCAGCAGTCGGTGTGCCGCTCGCAGTGACAAGGTCATGCGCTCGCAAGCCGCTTCCAGCCAGCTGTTATCCATATCGCTCAAGCGGCATTGGGTTCGCACGCCCGGCAGATCGAGAAAGGCATTGGCGCAGCCCTGACGTTGCAGTTGGCGCTCACGCGCCGCAGCCACAAGCCCGGCGGCGTTGGCCGTGGTCTCACCTGAAGCAAGCGGCGGGTTGAGAGAGGTGGTCTCGCGGGCTACGGTCAGGTGCAGGTCGATGCGATCGAGCAACGGGCCGGAAAGTTTGTTGCGATAGCGCTGGATTTGCTCCGGTGTACAGCGGCAGCGGCCAGTGGGTTCGCCAAGATATCCACAGGGGCAGGGATTCATCGCCGCAACCAGTTGGAAGCGCGCCGGAAAACGCATGCGATCTTTCGCCCGTGCAATCACGATAAAGCCGCTTTCCATGGGCTCTCGCAAGACTTCCAGAACCTTGCGATCAAACTCGGGAAGCTCATCCAGAAACAATACGCCGTGATGGGCCAGGGTTATTTCCCCGGGCCGCGGTTTGGAGCCGCCGCCCACCAGCGCCGGCCCCGAGGCCGAATGATGAGGTTGGCGAAACGGTCGCTGTGGCCAGCAGTTCAATGGCACTTGGCTGGCCACTGACTGAATGGCGGCCACTTCCAGCGCCTCTTGCTCATTGAGCGGTGGCAACAAGCCGGGCAGGCGGCTGGCCAGCAAGGTTTTACCCGTGCCCGGCGGCCCGGTAAACAGCAGGTTGTGACTGCCAGCAGCAGCGACCAGCAATGCCCGTTTGGCCGAAAGCTGCCCTTGGACATCGCTCAGGTCGGGATAGGGTTTGCTGATATGCAGCAAGCCGCTGGGGATATAGGGCTCTATCACCTCCCGACCTGCGAAATGGGCCACCAACTGCAACAAGTGCTCGGCCGCAATTACTGTCAGCCCGCAGGCCAGGCAGGCTTCTTCGGCATTGGCCTGCGGTACCACCAGCGCCCGGCCTGCGGCCCTTGCTGCCAGGGCGGCAGGCAATATGCCCTGCACTGGCCTGATTGCGCCCGATAGCGCCAGTTCGCCCAAACACTCCACCTGCTCCAGCGCCACAGCCGGCAGTTGCCCGCTGGCCGCCAAAATGCCCAGGGCAATGGCCACATCAAAACGACTCTGCACCGGCATGTATGCAGGGTATGGACAAACCTCTCGCGCAGCTTAGATCGGGGCTTGCAGGCGGTATTGGTGTGTCCATGGGACTATCGCAAAAAAGCGGAAATAAATCCCATTTTGTCCTCGGGACTAACGTAGTCTCGTCACGTTCGGTGGTAAAGGTGAAGTCCGGAGGCCTTCTATCTCTTGAGTCAGTTCAAGAATCTTGGCGTCAGCTTCGAGCAAAAGTGAGGCAACCCTGTCACGTTGAGTTTTTAGTTCCTCAATTCGTTGCCGATAAGACCTGTTCTCCCGACGTTTTTTCATAGTTGCCTGCCGAGGGGACTCTATCCTTTGCTGAGCGTGGTTGCTGACCCAGTGTTGAATCTCGGCAACAAGATCAGGGAAACGCGACTTTTTGAGTGCTGAAGGATCATTACCTGCCTCCTTAGCAACGAGATTTTGAGATAAAGGAGTTCCTTGAGGCACACGAATTGGTTGATCTTTTTTAAGTCGTTCAAATGCTTCTCTAAAACCCTGTTCTGCTTTACTCACAATGCACCCTCTTCAAGAGTAATCAAAATATTGCTCACTGCTTTATGTTGCAGGGTGAGAGATTCATGGTATGGAGATGCAAGTGGTGCAAGTTCCATACGTTCTTCAATTACTGATTGAAGAACAATCAGTTCTGGCACGCGCTCCTTGTCGAACAGTGCCTCGGTGCATGGCCCTTTTCCATGCCCACCACCACAATGAATGAGTGTGTCAGCGCCTCCAAGCGAACAGTGCCCTCTCTTTACGCAACCACCAGCAAGCGTTTCTTTCCAACTGACTAAACCCTTTCTAGCTGAACTTGCGAGCTTTTTTGCATCGCTGGTTGAAACAATGTTAAGTAAGTTCTGCTTCCTGGACTCTCCATATGGGCTAACGAAGCGCGGAGTCATTAATCTTGTTATTTCCTTGCTCAACACTTCGTACATGGTCTTCACGTACGTTGCATAGGCAACCGGGTCGAGGTTAACTCTCGAATGACCGCGGCCATAATAAAGGCTCATAGAGCGCGTCGCATGCTTGAGCTGATACTGTACTGATGGATCTGATACCAGTCCCGAAGCCTGCATGTTAACCGCGCCAGTCCGGCGAAGTTGGTGCCAGCCAAGCGGCCAGACCTTTCCGACATTGTAAGAAGCGCCCAGTGATGGGGTAAGCAATCGAGCATACTCCAAATCAGGCTCAGTTATAGTCAGTTCTTTAAGATCAAATAACACAGGATTGGATTTTAGAAGAGAGAGGTAGCTCGGATATGCCGGTCGCGTTTGGAACTTTTCTCCACTCCATGTGCCTGGAGCCCAAGGTTCATATTGTCGGAGATGAAGCCACGGCTTTTCAATCAGATCCTTTGGAATAGAGATGGAGGATCTTTTCAGTGCTGTATTCATTTTTAAGGTAGCTACGTGTGTAAGTACGGTAACAGCAGACTGTGTTGATGGCGAAGTAACCCAGCGAGCGTCCGAGTCTTGTATCGTCTTTGTTGTAATACCGCCGAGTGTGTAGATGGCGCCAAATTGAGGATCATTCTCGACATCTAGGCATCCAATTCTGAGCTTCCAAGCCTCATCCACACGCATTAATGAGAAGTTTAATAAGTATGCCATTCCGACGCGGGACGCAAGCGTCATGTAGCTGCTTAATGATAAGATAGTTAATTTTTCTTTCGGGGCGCCTGCTTTAAGCGTCCACTTCATAACCGTAGCCAGTAGATTATGTTTTTCGGCATAGTATGAAAAAGGTTCGAAATTTCGAGAGAACGAAAATTCGTCTATGTTACGCTCTCCGCTTTCGTAGATCGCGTCTAGTGATCCAAACCTATCTATGTAAAGAGAAATGCATTCGTTGTAGCAGTCGGCAACACGGTCAGCACAGACCAAATAGTCATCTATGAATTCTTTCAGCCGGTTGACCTGGTATAGCCAAATCCTTGGGGGAATATAGGCAGTTTGTGATCGCTCATGACGACTGATATTGTTTGCGAGCCGACGCAGCCCTTCCTTATCTAAGATGGTATGTCCGAACGCGTGCCGATATTCATATAGTACGTGAAGAAGAATTAAAGCGCTTTGTGCGCTCGATGAAGAAAATCCACTATGAAGCTCATCAACGACTTCGGGATGGCGATATAGATCGGAGACCTCAATATTTTTCCGGGCACAAAGTTTGAACAACGGTATGAGCTGCGTAAACCTACGATTCAGAGTCCCAGCAGTGTTCACTGATCTGGGACCCCACAACCACCAAGCGCATATAAGTTTTGCCATGTCAACACATGCGTCTGATGTGGCCGTGTTCAGATTTGAAATGATTCTAAAATTAAGATTCATCCGGCGTTCGGCCCATGGTGACAAGTCCCATATCGGATCACCATATCTACTTATGACTTTACCGGCATGGTCCGTTACAACAATGCAGTCCGATGTGGGGGGCCAAGTTTTAGGTTTGAAATTCTCAGACTCTGGGCTAACAAAATGCACGTCCATGCCTAGGGCGAAGTGTAGTTCGGAAAAATCCATGCTCTATAATCTCATTTCCGCAAGTTTGACAAACCCATCCCACTTAGGATGATAGCTACCTTCTTCAATACGGGTTGTCGATTCTGCAAGCCACGGCAAAAATTGCTCATCATTCTTGAAGGCGTCGAATTTTTTTGTAATCGCATCTACAGCCAGAAATGCCGGATGATCTTCTTTTGTTAAAGCGTTGGGCCGTTGAGTTGCAAGCTCCAACGACTTCAAGTGCCGATAGCTCATGAGGGACCAAATGTGATCAAAATCTGCGATGTCTCTTTGATGAATACAAAATAGACACCCTGCAGGATTAGTACAGTCGGGCTTTGGGGCCTCTTTCGATAATGCCTCAGCGGCCTGTGGTTCAGGTTTGACGCAAACTACAGGTCCTGGGGCTGCAAAAGCTGGATCGGTCTTCTGATGGTATCTGCTTATTTCCGCGAGGGCGGTCTGATGATTAGGGCGATCATAAGAGGTTAGCAACGTAAGTTCAGTATGCTGAGCCATCTCAGATGTTAGAATAGGATCATTAGTCTTTCTCAACAGCCAATTGACTTTCGAGAGTCTCAGCGCTCTGGGCAATACAACCTTGATATCTAAGATTGACATAATCCTTTTGACCGATTGGAAATCGTAACTCGAACCTGGCGCCCTTCTAAAGTGTGATCTTATTGGAAACAAAAGCTCATCTTCAGGAAATAATGCATCACGCCATTTTAGATATCGGTCAAAGTGTTCCCGATACTCGCTGAATATGTCGAATTCGGTTTCGCCACCTCTTCGGTCTTTGTGAATCCGATTTACATGGTAGCCCCCACTAAAGCTCTGATATGTAAACTTTCCAGTTTGTAAAGACATCGCCTGTGTGAAGTTAATTTGAGTTTGTGCGATGAATATCAGGATCTCGGCTTCGATTCTCAAATTCATCAACGGATATCTCGTTCTCCAGGTTTTTTCGGCTATATATCTTTCTCGCGGTTCACTTACCTTAGTGTTGTTTGTGTTTTTTAATTTTTCAGGAGGGACCAACCCGCTCCACAGTTCTATTGTCTGCCCCGAGCGAAAGTTCAAAGCTGCTGGCAATGCACCAAACACCGTCTTGTCGTCCAGAGAAGTACAAATGTCAAGCAGGGCGCTTCCGAATACAAACAGATCACTGAAGTTTAGCTTGTCACTACTACGACTCCAATCTTTGCTTCTTCGTCCAATGCGAACACGCGTTAGAGAGATTATCTTTTTTTTACGATTTAGCGCCCTATCTATAACGCTGCCAACTCCACCCACTCTGCCAAATGCGCTGTGCAGTTTTTTTGTCCCAGCGCGTGATTCGTCAAGTGTCCAATTGCACCAGTTGATAAATGCCATTTCAACATTTTTGATCGTCATTGCCTGATTATTTTTGTCGCCCCAGGCGTAAAAGGCCCTAATTTTTTGAATGGCAGATTTGACTGTGTGTTGACTTTTTCCGGCCACCAAGTCTGCTGTTAGCGTTTCGTAGAACAACGTAGCTAGTGAGAGTCGTGCCTGTTCTGGGCGGGGAAGTGCATTATTCGAAATAAATCGGGTAGCTTCTTTCATGGAAAGGCAACTCAATCCTTCGTAAAGCAATGAATTTAGACTCCACGGTGTTTCTAGGCGCCCATATTCAACGTTTTCTCTTATCGTGAGATCCTGCATGATCAAACAGACTCTTTGCTAGCAGCATTAAAAAATGCTTGCGTAAATTCGTTTGCGATGAAGGCTTTTATAGGAGATTTTTCCACGAATTTTATGTACTTTATTGTTGTTTTTTCATCAGCATGCAGCATCGCATCTTTTACGATAGCAAGCGCGTGAATCGAGCCACCCGCTTTAATTGCCAATCTAGCGAGTTCAGTTGCGAAAGTGCAACGAGTTTGGTGAAACTTAAATTTATATAGCGCACTTACTCCAACTTTTATTCCTATCTTTCGAAAGGAGGACATTGCTGTATTTAACGATGGTGATCTATCCTTGTTGCGCTCGCCGAAAGGATTTCCGTTCTTTGTCAAAAAGACCAAGTCCCTGTTTTCTACGGACGCCCTTGCCTCGCGTTTCAATCTCTCCGGGTCATAGCAATAGGTTAATAAACTTTCTAGGAGGATCTGCGGAATTAAGATTTGTCCAGTGACCCCTCCTTTTGTAGGGACTGGCGGATTTGCACCAGGCCCTACAGCCAGTCGATACAGATTGGTGGAAGCAGGGTCCGCCACAGCGTTAAGCAATGTGGACACCTTGAGCCCCGTCAACGTTTGAACCCTCATGCCGGTGAAGAACCCGCACATCAGCATCAACCAAAACTCATGCGTACAATATACCTTCGCCACATCGATGATTTTTGCCCTGTCTGCCTCTGATACTGGATATAGGCCGCCTTCCAACTTGTCGCCTACAGATGGCCGATTTGGTATAGATAGGCTGGTAGTATTAACAGTAATCGTTCGCTCTAGACCATAGGCATTACTGTAGTTTATGTTTACAAAGCTTTCTCGCCACATGGGCCACTCTGGAGTTAGAACACCGTTAGCACGTAGCCAGCGATAAAACTGAATGACCACACGCATGCGTTGCGAAGAAGTGGAAGGCGCAAGATCACCAGCTTTTCGGGCTCTTACCAAATAGCCCCGGAACTTTACCAAGCATCTTTCACTTTCCCGAGCTGGAAAATCCCGCCAGTCTGTGCCCGTAGTCTCCAGCCATTTCATATAGCCGTGAATTGCGGAGGACTTTGATTTTAGTGTCTGAATATCTTTTTGAACTGTTGTACCTTGTAACATAAGCCATAAGTTTGCTTCGCGCCACGGTGAGCCATCGGCCCAAAATAACTGCGGTAATGATTCGATAGGTCGTTGATGTTTTAGCGTTTCCCAAGCCACGCTTTCTGTGCTGACAGACGCGTATGCTGGTACGTAATTGATATATTCCTGCCGCGCCATCGACACACTCTCTCTCCTCCGCCAGGAGGATGCTCGTCACCCTAGGTGTCCATAGCGTGACCAACACAGTGTGCGCTGTCCATACCCTCTATTAACCTGTGCCCGCCGTCCTTGGGCAGGTCGGCGGGCGCGAGGTTGAGGGTGATACGCCGGGCCGGGAAATCCAGGGTGGAGTTGATGATTGCGCTGCGTACCCGGTCTTTACTTTCCTTGACCGCTGTTTCGGGCAAACCAACCAGCGTCAACGCAGGCAACCCATTGGCCAGATGCGCTTCGACCGTAACGGCAGGCGCCTCGACGCCCACTTGGGCGCGGCTGTAAACAATCGCCAGAGCCATGACTCTTTCCTTGAGTTCGCAAAAAAACCATGGTGCGCGAATCTCAAGCCAGGGGCAGGCATGGAATGGATACGGGATGTTAACGGGTATGGGAGCACGGCCAACGAACTGCCAAAGTGCGGTTGCGAAAAAATTATAAGACCCTATGATTAATCAATAACGTTATTCATTAATCATGATTGTAAGTTTTAAATGCAACAGAACTGAAAGTCTGTATCGAAGTGGCAAGACGCGCTTATGGTCAGACATTCTCAATGTCATTGAACGAAAATTAACCATGCTGGACGCTGCAAGCGTGCTGACAGATCTAGCGTCACCACCTGGCAACCGGCTCGAGGCTCTCAGCGGTACACGCAAGGGCCAGCACAGCATCCGCATCAACGCACAATGGCGAATCTGCTTCGTCTGGGGCGCCAATGGCCCTGAAGCAGTAGAAATAGTTGATTACCACTGAGGTCATCATGATCAAAAATGGCATGCGCCCGGTTCACCCGGGTGAAGTTCTCAAGGAAGAATACCTTGAGCCCCTGAGCCTCTCGTCTGCTGCTTTGGCCAGGGCGCTGGGGGTGTCCGCGCCGACGGTCAATGATATCGTGCTGCAGCGCCGTGGCGTCAGTGCCGATATGGCACTGCGCCTGTCAATTTGCCTGGCAACCACCCCGGAGTTCTGGCTTAACCTGCAAACCACTTACGACCTGCGCACGGCAGAAATCGACCGCGGTGCAGCGATTCGCGAACAGGTGCAACCCATTCACCACTGCGCCTGACTCACTGCTCCAGTGCTCGGGTCCCCAGATCCTCGGCAAAGCGCAACAAATAGCCATCGGGGTCGAGCACCAAAAAGTTGCACTCGCCAAACAGCACTTCATTGCTGCGGTACCAGCGTTCTTCCAGGGGTTTGCGCAGGGTGTGGCCAGCGGCTTGCAGGCGCTCGATCAGGCAATCGGCATCCGGGCATTTGATCGACAGGTTCATGCCCCGGCCGAACGGCTGCTCCAGCGGGCCGACCCGCCAGGAAGACTCTTCGAGGTCGTCCTGTTCCAGCATCAACTGGCTGCCATGGAATGACAGAAACGCAAAAAGATGCTCGGGCCGTTGGTACTCGATCTTGAAACCGAGCACTTCACAGTAAAAATGCAGACTGCGCGAAAGGTCCGAGACGATCATCTCGGGCACTAGCGGGTTCATCACCAGCATATAAAAACATCCTTGTTAATACAGGCGAATGCACCGCCTTTGAGCGTTATTCGCTCGGCGGCAACAGCCTTGCTTCCATTTCGGCCACTTTGGCCTCCAGGCTTTCGAGGCGAGCACGGGTGCGCGCCAAAACCACCATCTGGCTGTCGAACTCTTCGCGGCTCACCAGATCAAGCTTGCTGAAACCGCTTTGCAGCAAGGCTTTGAACTGGCTTTCGATTTCATTGCGCGGCAGCGCGGTTTCGCCACTGAACAAGCGGGAGGCGTGGCCGCCAAGGGCGTCGAGAAAATCTTTGGGCGCGAGCATGGATAAGGTCCTTAAAACTGATGGTGACGAGTGTATCACGGGGTGTAGGCCCCCATTGGCGGGGGCTTTCTGCACATTTTTCGCGCACCACCCCCGCAAGCTGCGCACCATCATCGAGCACAAATACCCCGAGAAATCAGGCCAAAAGCCATCAACTTCCTCTAAATCGCTGTAATTATTGATTTTTCCAGACATGGCAAGGTTTCTGCTAAGACCAACATGACTCATGCACTGATGCAGTAGCTGTGACGAAGGCAGTGCGGCAGGTGGTTCAAGGAGTGTTTTCGTCACCAGCGATTTACACACGTTGTACAGCCTGAAGAAGGCTGACGACGCGTTACAAAGCCAGACACTGCGCTTAGACTTGAGCCGGGTTTGTTTTCCTGGGGCAAGTCCACCAATTCGGGAGAAGTTTCATGAAGCTAGTCACCGCCATTATCAAGCCGTTCAAGTTGGATGACGTGCGCGAGTCGCTGTCTGAGATCGGCGTACAAGGCATTACCGTTACTGAGGTCAAAGGCTTCGGCCGTCAGAAGGGCCATACCGAGCTGTATCGCGGTGCGGAATATGTGGTCGATTTTCTGCCAAAGGTGAAGATTGATGTCGCCATTGACGACAAGGATCTTGATCGGGTTATCGAGGCGATCACCAAGGCTGCCAACACCGGCAAGATTGGTGACGGCAAGATTTTCGTAGTCAATCTGGAACAGGCTATTCGCATCCGTACCGGCGAAACCGATACCGACGCAATCTAAGCCGCCAAACCCAACGCCCCAGGAGAAAACACTATGACTCTGCGTAAAATCGCAGGGCTCGGAGCCCTGTTGTCCGTCGTAATGCCTGGCCTGGCCATGGCGGCAGACGGAGTGGCTGCTCCAGTCCTCAACTCCGGCGACACCGCCTGGATGCTGACTGCTACAGCCTTGGTGCTGTTTATGACCATTCCCGGCCTGGCGCTGTTCTACGGCGGCATGGTGCGCTCCAAAAACATTCTTTCCGTGATGATGCAGTGCTTCGCCATTACCGGTCTGATCAGCATTCTGTGGGTCATTTACGGCTACAGCATCACGTTCGACACCACGGGCATGGAGCAGGGCGTCACCAACTTCAATTCCTTTATCGGCGGGTTTGGCAAAGCATTCCTGGCGGGTGTAACGCCTGAAAGCCTGACCTCATCCACCGCGCTGTTCCCGGAAGCCGTGTTCATCACCTTCCAGATGACCTTCGCCATCATCACCCCGGCGCTGATCGTCGGTGCCTTTGCAGAGCGCATGAAATTTTCCGCCATGCTGATCTTCATGGGCGTGTGGTTCACCCTGGTGTATGCACCGATTGCGCACATGGTGTGGAGCGGCAACGGCGGCCTGCTGTGGGACTGGGGCGTACTCGACTTTGCGGGCGGCACTGTGGTGCATATCAACGCCGGTATCGCCGGCCTGGTAGCGTGCATCGTGCTCGGCAAGCGCAAAGGCTACCCAAGCACCCCGATGGCGCCACACAACCTGGGTTACACCCTGGTGGGCGCTGCCATGCTGTGGATCGGCTGGTTCGGCTTCAACGCAGGCTCTGCAGCGGCCGCCAACGGTACTGCCGGCATGGCCATGCTGGTGACCCAGATCGCCACCGCAGCCGCAGCCCTGGGCTGGATGTTTGCCGAGTGGATTACCCATGGCAAACCTAGCGCACTGGGCATCGCCTCGGGCGTGGTAGCAGGCCTGGTGGCAATCACCCCGGCTGCCGGCACCGTAGGCCCGATGGGCTCGGTGGTGATCGGCTTGTCGGCTGGCGTGATCTGCTTCTTCTGCGCCACCAGCCTCAAGCGCAAGCTGGGCTACGATGACTCGCTGGATGCGTTCGGTGTGCACGGTATCGGCGGTATCGTCGGTGCAATCCTCACCGGCGTGTTTGCAGCCCCGGCACTGGGCGGCTTCGGCACCGTGACCGACATCGCAGCGCAAGTCTGGATCCAGTTCAAGGGCGTAGCCTTCACTGTGGTCTACACCGCGATCGTCACCTTCATCATCCTCAAGGTACTGGATGCCGTGATGGGGCTGCGCGTGACAGAAGAGGAAGAGGCTGTGGGCCTCGACCTGGCTCAGCACAACGAGCGTGGTTACAACCTGTAAGGTTCCCTCTATAAAAAAACCCGGCGTGCCGGGTTTTTTTTTGCCGGTAATAAGGCGATATTCGGTGCTATGAAATGATTTCCCCTACAGGTTATTGGGGTTGCGAAGTTCTACGCTTGTTTATGCGACCCGTGCTTGCGACACAACTCGACTATTAGCCGCTTTGCTTTTTTCTTCAGCACGCTAGAATGCGCGCCGAGGGCAGAAAACAATGCTCGAGTACGACGAAGGCGAGGATGATCTCCCGACGCTTTCAAGGCCCGTGATCCGTGTGCTGGAGCATTCGGCACAGGGCGCCTGGCGAGGTGTTAATTCAGGCGGACGCCGTAATGATGGTGGTATTCGCCAAACCCTCTTCACCTTACAACGATGAAGAGGCGTAAGCCGCGGTTTGCCCAAGGCTACTTTTTCACCAGCGGTGGTCGACAGTCGCCACAGCTGGTCTATAACTAATCTGCTATACGTATGTCATGGGGTAGAACATGAGCGACGACGATCTGGAAAACGATGACCTCGAAGTAGGCGAAGACGACGATACCGAAGAGGGCCTGGAAACGGCCGCCGAGGATGTTGCTGACGACGATGGTGGCGATGATGCGCCGGCCCCTGCGGCCAAAGGCAAGTCAAAGGCCGCTGTGTCGGTTGATGACCTGCCGAGCGTAGAAGCCAAAAACAAGGAGCGTGATGCTCTGGCCCGCGCCATGGAAGAGTTTTTGTCCAAGGGCGGCAAGGTGCAGGAAGTTGAGGCCAATGTGGTGGCTGACCCGCCCAAAAAGCCTGACAACAAGTACGGCAGCCGTCCTATCTAAGGATAAGGACCGCTTGCATGCTTGAAGAAAAAACCCGCCGTCGCTGCGGGTTTTTTTGTGGGTGTTGGAAAACTTCACATCCCTGTGGCGCGGGCTTATCGTGATTGCAACATTCCGGTTTGTCTGGCGACCGCGGTGCCCGCATCGCGAGCAAGCCCGCTCCCACAGTTACAAGTGCTTCAACACCAGCGGCAACTCGCTCAAACAGCCAATTTCCGCATCGGGAGCCTTGTCCCCGTCCCAGTGCTTGCCGCCGGGGTTGAACCACACTGCACGCAGGCCTGCCAATTGCGCTCCGGCAATATCGTCACCGGGGTGATCGCCCACATGCACCGCCGCCCCTGCTGCCACGCCACCGCGCGCCAGCGCTTCGTGAAACAGGCGCGCGTCCGGTTTGGCAATGCCAATGTCTTCAGCACACAACACAAACTTGAAGTGATGGCCCAAACCTATTCTTCGCACATCGGCGTTACCGTTGGTCACCACACCCAGGGCGTAATCCCGTGCCAGCACCATCAGGGTCGGCTCGGCCTGGGGGAACACGTCCAGGGCGTGACGCGCCTCAATAAACACCTCAAAGGCATCATCGGCCAAAGACGCAGCGTTGGCGTAACCCGCACCGTGCAGCGCATGAAACAGAATGCGCCGACGCAGGGCACTGATCCGGTGCTTGAGCTGCGGCTCCTCGCTCAATACCCGCTCGCGAATCGCCTGGAAATGCCCGGCCTCAACAGCGCCCAATTTTGGTGCGTTATCCGTCAGCCAGTTACGCAACACGGCTTCAGCGCTGACGATCACCGGGGCGGTGTCCCACAGAGTGTCGTCGAGGTCGAAGGTAATCAGCTCAATCGTCATTCACTGTCCTTACTGCGTTTGGCCCTTGGATGGGCGCTGTCGTAGACCGATGCCAGATGCTGGAAATCCAGATGAGTATAAATTTGCGTGGTTTTGATGTCCGCATGCCCGAGCAACTCTTGCACGGCACGCAAGTCCTGGGAGGACTCCAGCAGATGGCTGGCAAATGAATGGCGCAGCATGTGCGGGTGCAGATTCTGTCCCAGCTCACGCTCACCGGCAGCCTTGACCCGCATTTGAATTGCCCTTGGCCCAAGGCGCGTACCACGCTGGCTGACGAATACGGCGTCGTCCTTGGGGTTGGCCAGCAACCGCACTGCCAGCCAGGCCTGAAGCGCCTCCCGGGCCTTCTTGCCGACGGGCAGCACGCGGGTCTTGCTGCCTTTGCCGAGCACTTCGACCAGCCCGTCAGCCAGATCCAGCTGTTCCAGATTTAGCCCGGTCAGCTCCGACAAGCGCAGGCCCGACGAGTAAAACAGCTCCAGAATGGCCTGATCGCGTTGGGCCAGAAAATCGTCCTCGACACCACCCTCCAGCAATTGCAGGGCGCGATCGGTATCCAGGGTCTTGGGCAGGCGACGTTCGCCTTTTGGCGGGGTCAGGCCGTTTGCCGGATCGTGGTCGCACAGGCCTTCTCGATTGAGGTAGTGATAAAGCCCGCGTACCGCCGACAGCAGACGGGCAATACTGCGCGAGGACTGCCCTTGCTGATGCAGACGCGACACCAGTTGGCGCATGCGCTGGATATCCAGTGCCGCCCAGCTGGGGATTGATTCCTTGGCGCAAAACGCCAGCACCTTGTTCAGGTCGCGGCGGTAGGCCTCAAGCGTATGCGGGGACACCTGGCGCTCACTGCGCAGGTGAATGCAGTAAGCGTCCAGTTGCCGTTCCATCTAGCGCACCGAGCGCAGCGCGTTGGTAAAGCGCGGCAGCACCCGGCCCAGCACTTCGGCGATATAGCCGAGGAACAGCGTGCCCACCGAGCTTTTGTAGTGCTGCGGATCGCGACTGGCAATCGCCAGTACACCGTGCAACCCCAGATGATTAAGGGCTACCACGGCCGTGGAACCGATTTGCTTGCGCTGCTCTTCGCCAAACAGGAAGTCCAGCTCGTGCTCGCGCAAGCTGCCGCTGACGGTCTTGCCTTCAGTCAACAAGCCACCCAGCGCCCGTTGCGCATCGGCGCTGCTGACCCAACGGCCGACCGGCATCGGGTTGTCACCAAACAGCACCAGGCTGACAAAGGGCACCTGGAAGTCCTGGCGCAGGCTGTCTTCGACGGCAATCACCAGCTCTTCGAGGCTGGTGGCGTCCATCAGGGCCAGGTTCAGGCGACGGGTTTTTTCGAACAGACGGTCGTTGTCACGGGCCACGTCCATCAGTTGCGACAAGCGATGACGCATCTCGATATTGCGACTGCGCAGCAGCTCCAGTTGACGTTCCACCAGCGAAATGGTGTCGCCACGCTGATGCGGAATGCGCAGCGACAGCAACAGCTCTTCGCGCTGGCTGAAGAAATCCGGATGCTCCTGCAGATACGCTGCAACCGTTGCGGCTTGCGAGTTATCCACAGGTACGTCGAGTGCTGCTGGCTGCGTCTTGTCGGTCATCGGTTGCGCTCGCTCATAAACGGACTTGTCCTTCGTAAACACGCATGGCCGGGCCGGTCATGATCACAGAGTGGCCAGGGCCTGCCCATTCGATGGACAACCGGCCGCCAGGCAGATCGAGGATCAGCGGTGAGTCCATCCAGCCCTGGCTGATGGCTGCCACGGCCGCTGCACAGGCACCGGTGCCGCAGGCCTGGGTTTCCCCGGCGCCGCGTTCCCAGACCCGCAGTTGCCCGCGCTGACGATCTATCACGTGCAGAAAACCGACATTGACCCGTGCGGGAAAGCGCGGATGGTGTTCAATTTTGGGGCCCAGTTCATGCACCGGTGCAGCGTTGATATCGTCTACGCGCAGCACCGCATGGGGGTTGCCCATCGAAACGGCAGCCAACTCGACGGTCTGGCCATCGACATCCAGCTCATAGCTCAACGCCTGGGCGTCGGCCACAAACGGGATATCTGCCGGAACCAGGCGCGGCGGCCCCATGTCGACGCTGATTTGCCCATCGCTGCGCACGTTCAGTTCGATAATGCCGCTCTTGGTTTCGACCTTGATCTGGCGCTTGGTGGTCAGGCGCTTGTCGAGCACGAAGCGCGCAAAGCAGCGCGCCCCGTTGCCGCATTGCTCCACTTCGGAACCGTCGGAGTTGAAGATCCGGTAACGGAAGTCCACCTCCGGGTTACTCGGTGCTTCAACGATCAATAGCTGATCAAAGCCGACACCCGTGTGCCTGTCACCCCATTGCTTGGCATGCTTGGGCAGGATGTGCGCGTGCTGGCTGACCAGGTCGAGAACCATGAAATCATTGCCCAGGCCGTGCATTTTGGTAAAACGCAGCAACATGGGTTTACTCCGGCAGCAGGCTTTCGCCAGCAAACAACTCGGCAACAGTCTCGCGACGACGCACTTCAAACGCCTGATCGCCATCCACCAGTACTTCGGCGGCGCGGCCACGGGTGTTGTAGTTCGAGCTCATGACAAAACCATAGGCACCGGCCGAATGCACGGCCAGCAAATCACCTTCGGCCAGCGCCAGCTGGCGGTCCTTGGCCAGGAAGTCACCGGTTTCGCAGATCGGGCCGACGATGTCGTAGGCGCGGGCTTCGCTGTCACGCGGGCGAACTGCAGTCACGTCCATCCAGGCCTGGTACAGGGCCGGGCGGATCAGATCGTTCATCGCCGCATCGACGATGGCGAAATCCTTGTGCTCGGTGTGCTTGAGGTACTCGACCTGAGTCAGCAGCACGCCAGCATTGGCCACGATGTAGCGACCCGGCTCGAACACCAGCGCCAGGTCACGCCCGTCGAGGCGCTCACGCACGGCCTTGATGTAATCACCGGCCAGTGGCGGCTCTTCATCGCGGTAACGCACGCCCAGGCCGCCACCGAGGTCGATATGGCGCAGGTAGATGCCGCAATCGCCCAGTCGGTCGATCAGTGCCAGCAGGCGGTCGAGAGCGTCGATGAACGGTTCGAGGCTGGTCAGTTGGGATCCGATATGGCAATCGACGCCGACCACTTCCAGGTTCGGCAATTGAGCGGCACGGATGTAGACATCTTCGGCGTCAGCAATGGCGATGCCGAACTTGTTTTCTTTCAGACCGGTGGAGATGTACGGGTGGGTTCCCGCATCGACGTCCGGGTTGACCCGCAGCGAAATCGGGGCGCGAACGCCCATTTCGGCGGCCACCACCTGCAAGCGCTCAAGCTCTTCGGTGGACTCGACGTTGAAGCAGTGCACGCCCACTTCCAGAGCGCGACGCATGTCATCGCGGGTTTTGCCGACACCGGAAAACACGATCTTGTCAGCCGTGCCGCCAGCGGCCAGAACACGCTCCAGCTCGCCACGGGACACGATGTCAAAACCGGCGCCCAGACGCGCCAGGACATTGAGCACGCCCAAGTTGGAGTTGGCCTTGACCGCGAAGCACACCAGGTGCGGCATGCCGTTCAGGGCATCGGCGAAAGCGTTGTACTGCGCCTCGATGTGTGCCCGGGAATAAACATACGTCGGCGTGCCAAAACGCTCGGCAATGGCCGTCAGCGCAACACCTTCGGCGAACAGCTCGCCGTCCCGGTAATTAAAAGCGTCCATGGTGTTCCCTTATTGGTGCTTGTGCGATTGCGATTGCGACGACTTCGCTTGGTCTTCAGGGGATTTGCTGTCATCGGGAAGATACAGCGGTCCTTTTTGACCACAGGCAGAAACAAGGCAGGCGACCGCGACGAGCGCAGCAATAGAAGAGATCAGGCGCTTCATGGCGAAATCCTTTGAAAAGCATTAATTGCGCCCGAGTATACCGAGCACCCACCAGCTTGCCTATGCAGCAGAGCGGCCGAGCGTTACGTCCTGTGTGGATGATCAGTGGTCGCGGGCAGATGGCTGTTATGGGGTTTGCAATCGGCCTGGAGCGCCCGTATCTTGCGAGCTCCGAGCATGACTAGATATTACGAGGTTCCACCATGAGTTTGACTGAAGCCCGTTTTCACGATCTGGTCGATGCCACCCAGGAAAATCTGGAAGACATCTTTGATGACTCTGATCTGGATGTAGATGTAGAGAATTCCGCCGGCATCCTGACAATCAAGTTCGAGAATGGCAAAGCCCTGATCTTCAGCCGTCAGGCGCCGCTGCTGCAGCTCTGGCTGGCGGCCCCCAGCGGCGGTTTTCACTTCGACTACGATGAAAAACGCAGTTCGTGGAAGTGCGATAAAAGCGACGAGCTGCTCAGCGAAATGGTTCAGCGCCTGACACTGGAACACGCAGGCGCCGAGCTGGAATTTGAAGAGATCTGACAGTGACCGCTTCTGCTAAACCTGCAAAACCGCTCTACAGTAACGTCAGTCCGGCAGTGCCGTCCCCCTGCATCAGCACCTGCCGGCTGGATGAGCACAAAGTCTGCCTGGGCTGTTTTCGCCACGTTGAAGATATTCGCGAGTGGCGCTCGGCAGACGACCAGCGGCGCCGGGTGATTTGTGAACAGGCCCAATTGCGGCAGCGGCTCCCGTAGCAGCTGCCGCAGGCTGCGTTCGATTGCGTAGCAATCGCAAAACCTGAGCCCTTTGTTCAACTGACACACCGCAGAGCCTGACTTTACGACGACTGCGTCGCCGAACGCAGCCTGCGGCAGCTGCTACGAATAATCGTCGTACGCAATCAGGGGGCAGTGTCCCCCCTGCTTGTGTATTTATTTTGCTGTGGTAGTGTCCGGGTTCGCCTCGCACTAACGAGGTTCGTCAAAACCCCGCCATATTCCGGCGGGGTTTTGCTTTTTCGTGCAGAAAAAAGGAGTCTGCCAGGTCATGAGCACACCAACCCCACTCATCCTCACCCGCCTGGACGTACAGCGTCTGGAGCAATTGATCGACAGCTTGCCAGAAACGACTCCTGGCATTGAGGCACTGCAAGCCGAGCTCGATCGCGCCGAAACCATCGTTGGCCACGAAGAAGTGCCTGCCGGCGTCGTGACCATGAATTCCCGTGTGCATTGTCGCGAAGAAAGCAGTGGCAAGGACTACCGCCTGACGCTGGTATACCCAAAAGACGCCAACGCCGACGAAGGCAAGATTTCGATTCTGGCCCCTGTGGGCAGCGCGTTGCTGGGGCTGCAAGTTGGCCAGCACATCAACTGGCCTGCTCCGGGTGGCAAGACCCTCAAGCTGGAACTGCTTGAAGTGGAATACCAGCCAAAAGCAGCAAGCGATTTCAGCGCTTAAGACCTTCCGGATCAGTCATGTCACAGCGCAGGCGTTTGCTCGTCACGGGCAAACTGACGCAAAGACCGGTAGCTGACGCTCAGCTCCCGGGCCAGGGCCCGACGCTCATGACTGACCTGCTGCGCCTGCCATTGCGAGCGATTGTCGAGCATTGCCAGGTGCTGCTCATCCCAGCCCCATTCGCGGGTCAGGCGCTTGAGTAACCGCCGCTGCCACAACATGCCTGCCTCGCCATTGCTCAACTCGTGGCCGACCTTCAGGTAGAGGCTGCGGCGAACCAGTTCCAGTCGCTGCAACTCACCCCGGCCCTCCAGGTAACGCTCAATACGTCGGTAAACCACCACGTAGGGGTCCATCTCATCCAGGTCCAGTTGATTGGCGTACACCCTCTGTTTGAACCCCAGGCTCAGGCAGCTCACCTGCGGGTGCTCGCTGGCGTACACCTCAATCAGCAGCAGCTTGAGCAGCGACTTGTAGGGCGCCTCAATGCCCTTGAGCAATTGCCACAGCCCGGCGCCCAGAAACTCGCCGGGGGCAATATGGGCCAGGTGGCCAAGATCAATGGTTTCGTCACGGTCGATTACCCCTGTTTCCAGTAGCCCACAGGCGAATTCAGCGTACCGCGCTTCCTCATGCACCGGCACCCACCACCACATCGGTGTGCGCCCGGCGAGCCAGATGGCGGTGCGATAAAACTCATCGAGCAACAACCTCTGTCGTGGCTCGTCGCCCTCGTCGTTGCGCAATTGTGCATCGATCAAAAAGAAGTGTGCTTCACAGCCCTGGCTCGTCGCCCAGGCTTCCAGGCGTCGGCATTTTTTGCGTAAGGCCGACACGGCGGCATCATTCAAGTCCGGAGCGAGGCAAACCCACACGTCCATATCGCTTTGCGCGGTCTGGGCCAATGTGCCGAGGCTGCCCATCAAAAAAAGCCCATGGATCGGTTGTGACTGGCAAGCGTTGCCCATGCTGCAAGAAAAGTCGTGAACCAGATGTCGGGCAGAGGCGAGGGCGAGTGCGTCAGGTTTATAACCCGACACCCCGGCGGGAGTGCAGTCAGACACATAACCGGGCAAGAGCGGGTGATTGATATGAAAGAGCAGCGCCAACAGGTTCAGTAGCGCTTGTTGACGAGGGGCCAGCCCCTCTACCGCTCGGGCCAGGCGACCCTGATTGACGCGCAAAAAGCGCCCACGCAACTGCTGGAGAACCTGTCGCTCAGTTCTCTGGTTCAGTGCGGGCGGAGATAAGTGTGCCCGCGGAATCATTAATCGTTCAGATCCCGAGGGCGGGGCGTGGCGTCAGGCAACTTCTTTGGATTCAACAAGAATCGACAGCAGTACTTGGACACTTTCGGCAGCATCACGTCCCAGGCTTGTCAGATAGCCACCATCGGGTTGATCGATCAGTTTTTTCTCGAACAGGCGCTGCGCCGCGGCGACTTTTTCTGGCGCGGCATGTTGATGAATCTTCAGGCCCTCAAGGGTACTTTCCAAGTCAAACAGTGCAAGGACTTCCAGTTCGGCAACCAACTCAGGGGTAAACGACATAAAGACTCCAGACTATGCAGGAAAAGACGACAGCCGCTCTAAGGTGATCCCACTTGTGCTGACTGTCCAGCAACAGTTCCCACCTTTGCAAAACATCCTGTCGTTATAAGGCAGTTGGAGTGTAGTCGCGTCCCACTTTGCCGCTGGGAAATTCGTAGCAGCTGCCGAAGGAACGAGGCTGCGTCCGGCCGCGCCGCGGTCGTAAAACCGAACCCTGGGCTGTGTCAGAAAAACATCGCGCGCAGTATTTACGGTCGCTTCGCAACCGGACGCAGCCCTCGGCAGCTGCTACACATGGTGCTCAAGCGCCTATTTTGAGCTTTCAGTTATATAAACATTCTTAAATAGTATTTTTAAGAATATCTACACCTCACTACTATTGCCCCTACGCCAGCAACCCTGTCGGCACCCCATTTTTCAGGAGCAGCACCATGAGCGCATCTCTGCGTAGCGTTGACGGCCAGGACGAAGCAACCATCCTGCGGGAAATCCAGAGCGCGCTGCGAGACCTGCGCTTTGGTGCTGTGGAAATCACTGTGCATAACGCGCAAGTGGTGCAGATCGAACGCAAAGAGAAATTCCGCCTGCAAAACCCGAGTCAGAAAAACGCCTGAATCGTTCAAGCGCATTCACCTGAGTGCGCTCAATAAAAATTAAAAAATGCTTTGGAGCCTCACCTATGTCCCTACGCCGTTACGCTTTGGCCGCGCTGGCCAGTGCCATTTTTGCTGGCTCCGCTGTAGCCAAAGATTACGAGTTGTTGAACGTTTCCTACGATCCAACCCGCGAGCTGTACCAGGATTACAACACTGAGTTCACCCAGTTCTGGAAAGCCAGCCACCCGGGTGACAACGTCAAAATCCAGCAATCCCACGGCGGCTCGGGCAAACAGGCCCGCGGCGTGGTCGACGGCCTGCGCGCTGACGTGGTAACCCTGGCCCTGGCCGGTGACATCGACGAAATCGCCAGGCTGAACAAGGGCTCGCTGCCGGAAAACTGGCAAACCCGCCTGCCGGACGCCAGCACCCCGTACACCTCGACCATCGTGTTCCTGGTGCGCAAGGGCAACCCTAAAGGCATCAAGGACTGGGGCGACCTGACCAAGGACGGCGTATCGGTCATTACCCCGAATCCTAAAACCAGCGGCGGCGCGCGCTGGAACTTCCTTGCAGCCTACGCTTACGGCCTGAAAGCCAACGGCGGCAACGAAGAAAAAGCCAAAGAATATGTAAAAACCCTGTTCAAACACGTGCCAGTGCTGGACACCGGTGCACGCGGTTCGACCATCACCTTCGTCAACAACGGTCAGGGTGATGTGTTGCTGGCCTGGGAAAACGAAGCATTCCTGGCACTCAAGGAGGATGGCGGTACCGATAAATTCGACATCGTCGTACCTTCCCTGTCGATCCTGGCTGAGCCGCCAGTGGCTGTAGTCGACAAAAACGCCGATAAAAAGGGCAATGCCGAAATCGCCAAAGCCTACCTCGAACACCTGTACAGCCCGGCCGGCCAGGAAATTGCTGCAAAAAATTTCTACCGCCCGCGTGACGCAGCAATCGCTGCCAAGTACGCACAGCAGTTTCCGAAACTGGAACTTGTGACTATCGACAAAGACTTCGGTGGCTGGAAAACTGCGCAGCCGAAATTTTTCAATGACGGTGGTGTGTTCGACCAGATCTACCAGGCGCAGTAACCTGTGGGGTGGGGCCTTTGGCCTCGCTGAAAGCTAGAACATAGAGCCCGCGACCGAGTTGCGGGCTTCGTGCGTTAACCAAGGACTCTTATGTCTCGTCGTATCTCCCCCGTCATACCCGGCTTCGGGCTGACACTGGGCTACACCTTGGTGTACCTCAGTCTGATTGTGCTGATCCCGCTGGCTGCGATGTTCGTGCATGCCGCCCAACTGACCTGGGACCAGTTCTGGGCCATTATCACTGCCCCCCGGGTGCTGGCCGCCCTGCAACTGAGCTTTGGCACCGCCTTTGTCGCCGCCATTATCAACGGCGTGATCGGCACCGTGCTGGCCTGGGTGCTGGTGCGCTATACCTTCCCCGGACGCAAGGTCATCGATGCCATGATCGACCTGCCGTTTGCCCTGCCGACTGCCGTGGCCGGTATCGCTCTGACAGCCCTGTACGCCCCCAACGGCTGGATCGGCCAGTTCGCCAACGACCTGGGTTTCAAGATTGCCTACACCCCGATGGGCATCACCCTGGCACTGACGTTCGTCACGCTGCCGTTTGTGGTGCGCACCGTGCAGCCAGTGCTGGCCGATATCCCCCGTGAAATCGAAGAAGCCGCTGCCTGCCTGGGCGCCAAGCCCCTGCAAGTGTTCCGCTACATCCTGGTGCCAGCCTTGCTGCCCGCCTGGTTGACCGGTTTTGCCCTGGCCTTTGCCCGCGGTGTGGGCGAGTACGGCTCGGTGATTTTTATCGCGGGTAACATGCCGTTCAAAACCGAAATACTGCCGCTGCTGATCATGGTCAAGCTGGACCAGTACGACTACACCGGCGCCACGGCCATTGGCGTGATGATGCTGGTGGTTTCCTTCATTTTGCTGCTGATCATCAATTTGATTCAGCGTCGCATCGAAAAACCGTGAAGGAGGCCTGACCATGTCCAGCTCAACACAGAGCGCTTCATCCGTGGCCAATGCCGCCCGCCGTGGCAGCCCGCTGTCGCGGCGCCTGCTGATCGGCTTCGGCTGGTTGTTTTTCACCCTGTTCCTGCTGCTGCCGCTGCTGATCGTGGTGTCCCAGGGTTTGAAAATGGGGGTCGGTACTTTTTTCGACGCCATCCTCGAACCCGACGCCCTGTCGGCCCTCAAGCTGACCATTATCGCCGTGGTGATTTCGGTGCCACTGAACGTGGTCTTCGGCGTCAGCGCGGCCTGGTGCGTGAGCAAGTACAGCTTTCGCGGCAAGAGCATCCTGGTCACCCTGATCGACCTGCCGTTTTCAGTCTCACCGGTGATCGCCGGTCTGGTCTACGTGCTGATGTTTGGCGCGCAGGGCTTTCTCGGTCCGTGGTTGCAGGACCACGACATCCAGATCGTATTCGCCTTGCCGGGTATCGTGCTGGCCACCATCTTCGTGACCGTGCCCTTTGTGGCCCGGGAACTGATCCCGCTGATGCAGGAGCAGGGCACTCAGGAAGAGGAGGCCGCACGCCTGCTGGGCGCCAACGGCTGGCAAATGTTCTGGCACGTGACCGTACCCAATATCAAATGGGGCCTGATCTACGGCGTGGTGCTGTGTACTGCGCGGGCGATGGGTGAGTTCGGTGCGGTGTCGGTGGTTTCCGGGCACATTCGCGGGGTGACCAACACCCTGCCGCTGCACGTCGAGATTCTCTACAACGAATACAACCACGTTGCCGCCTTCGCCGTGGCCACCCTGTTGCTGATCCTGGCGCTCTTCATCCTGCTGCTCAAGCAGTGGAGCGAATCCCGTATTAACCGCCTGCGCGCCAGCGCCGCGGAGGAATAAACCATGTCGATCGAAGTCCGTAACGTCAGCAAGAATTTCAATGCCTTCAAGGCCCTGAACAGCATCAATCTGGACATTCATAGCGGTGAGCTGGTGGCCCTGCTCGGCCCGTCGGGCTGCGGCAAGACCACTTTGCTGCGCATTATCGCCGGCCTCGAAACCCCGGACGAAGGCAACATCGTGTTCCACGGTGAAGACGTCTCTGGGCACGATGTGCGTGATCGCAACGTCGGTTTTGTGTTCCAGCATTACGCCCTGTTCCGCCATATGACGGTGTTCGATAACGTGGCTTTCGGCCTGCGCATGAAGCCGAAAAAGGAACGCCCGAGCGAAACCCGCATCGCTGAAAAAGTCCACGAGTTGCTGAACATGGTGCAGCTGGACTGGCTGTCGGATCGCTACCCTGAGCAGCTGTCAGGCGGTCAGCGTCAGCGTATCGCCCTGGCCCGTGCCCTGGCGGTAGAACCCAAGGTACTGCTGCTGGACGAACCGTTTGGTGCGTTGGACGCCAAGGTGCGCAAAGAACTGCGCCGCTGGCTGGCGCGCCTGCACGAAGATATCAACCTGACCTCCGTGTTCGTGACCCATGACCAGGAAGAAGCGATGGAAGTCGCCGACCGTATCGTGGTGATGAACAAGGGTGTAATCGAGCAGATCGGCTCACCGGGCGAAGTCTATGAAAACCCGGCCAGCGACTTTGTGTATCACTTCCTGGGTGACTCCAACCGCCTGCATATCGGTGAGGACCAGCATGTGCTGTTCCGTCCGCATGAAGTGTCACTGTCGCGTCACGAGATCGAAGACCATCATGCTGCAGAGGTGCGTGACATTCGCCCATTGGGTGCAACCACCCGGGTGACATTGAAGGTTGAAGGGCAGAGCGAGTTGATCGAAGTGGAAGTGGTCAAGGACCATGACAGCCTGACCGATCTGGCGCGGGGCGAGACGTTGTTCTTCAAGCCCAAGGTGTGGCAGAAGGCTTAAAAGCACGAGCGCCCTCACCCCAACCCTCTCCCGGAGGGAGAGGGGGCTTGATCTATGGCGTTGCGTGAATCTGCTTTTGACTTCAGCCCCCTCTCCCTCCGGGAGAGGGTGAGGGGCTGTTGATCTTCAGGGCTTTTTCAGTTTCGGATTAGGAAAAAACTGCACCGCCTGCACCTTGGGATCCGGTGCTTTTTTCAGCGCTGACGTATTGACCCGCGTACCCAACTCCTTGGGCACCGACAAACCCTGTTCATTCAACGTATCCGAATAACCGCAGGCCACGCATTCGCGGTGCGGCACTTCGTCTTCGTTCCACATCATCAACTTGTCAGGTTCGCTGCACGCCGGGCAGACAGCCCCGGCGATAAAGCGTTTTTTGCTCACGTTCACCGGTGCATCACTCATGCTGCCGAGTCCTCGGTCAGGCCGCTGTGACGCAACAGGGCGTCAATCGACGGCTCACGGCCACGGAAGTCCTTGAACAGCTCCATCGGGGCCTTCGAGCCGCCGCGGGCCAGGATCGCCTGGCGGAACGCTTTGCCGGTGTGCGGGTTGAACACGCCTTCTTCTTCAAAACGCGAGAACGCATCGGCCGACAGCACTTCTGCCCACTTGTAGCTGTAGTAACCCGCGGCGTAACCGCCGGCGAAAATATGCGCAAAGCTGTTCGGGAAGCGATTGTAGGCAGGCGGACGCATCACCGAAACTTCGTCGCGGATGCCGTCAAGCACCTGCGCAACGCTGCGACCGTCACCGTGGGTGGCGTGCAGTTCGAAGTCAAACAACGAGAACTCCAGCTGACGAATCATCATCAGCCCGGACTGGAAGTTCTTGGCTGCGAGCATTTTATCCAGCAGGTCTTTTGGCAGTGCTTCGCCGGTTTCGTAGTGGCTGGAAATCAGCGCCAGGCCTTCAGGTTCCCAGCACCAGTTCTCCATGAACTGGCTCGGCAGCTCGACCGCATCCCAGGCTACGCCGTTGATGCCCGACACACCCGCGTGTTCGATCTCGGTCAGCATATGGTGCAAGCCGTGGCCGAATTCGTGGAACAGGGTGGTCACTTCGTCGTGGGTCAGCAGTGCAGGCTTGCCCGCAACGGCTGGAGTGAAGTTGCACACCAGGTTGGCCACCGGGCTTTGCAGCTTGCCGGCTGCGGTGCGGCGACGGTCGCGAGCACCGTCCATCCAGGCACCGCCACGCTTGTTGGCGCGGGCATAGAGGTCGAAGAAGAAGCGCCCGACGTGCTGGCCGTTTTCCTTGATTTCGAACAGGCGAACATCCGGGTGCCAGGTATCGAAACCTTTGATTTCGGCAATTTCGATGCCGTACAGGCGCTGGACAATGGCGAACAGCCCGCCCAGTACCTTGTCGATCGGGAAGTAGGCGCGCAGGGCTTCTTGCGACACGCTGTAGCGCTGCTCACGCAGTTTTTCGCCAAAGAAGCCGGTGTCCCAGCTTTTCAGCTCAGGGGTACCTTGCTCGCTGGCGTAGGCTTGCAGTTGCTCAAGGTCGCGGGCAGCGAACGGCTTGCTGCGCTTGGCCAGGTCACGCAGGAAGGTCAGCACCTGATCCGGTGTCTCGGCCATTTTGGTGGCCAGGCTCAGCTCGGCGAAGCTGGCAAAACCCAGCAGCTTGGCCAGCTCCTGACGCAGGTCGAGAATTTCTTCCATTACCGGGCCGTTGTCGAACTTGCCGGCATTCGGGCCCTGGTCCGAGGCGCGGGTGCAGTAAGCCGCGTAGACTTCTTCGCGCAGGGCGCGGTCTTCGGCGTAGGTCATCACCGGGAAGTAGCTGGGGAACTCGAGGCTGATCAGCCAGCCGTCCAAGCCCTTGGCCTGTGCGGCAGCCGCCATTTGCGCCTTGGCCGAGTCGGTCAGGCCCGCCAGTGCTGTTTCGTCGGTGATGTGCTTGGTCCAGGCCTGGGTGGCGTCCAGCAACTGGTTGGAGAACTTGCTGCCCAACTCGGAAAGCTTGCTTTGTACCTCGGCGTAACGCTTTTGCTCGGCCTCCGGCAGGTCGATACCCGACAGGCGGAAGTCGCGCAGCGAATGCTCAAGAATGGTTTTCTGGGCCTGGTCGAAGTCGCCGACTTGCGGGCTGTGGGCCAGGGCTTCAAAGGCCTGGAACAGTTCACGGTTCTGGCCCATCTCGGTGGAGTAAGCGCTCAATGCCGGCAGGCAGGCCTCATAGGCTTCACGCAGCTCTGCGCTGTTGCACACCGCGTTAAGGTGGCTGACCGGGCTCCAGGCCGCGCCCAGCCGGTCGTTCAACTCATCCATCGCCAATACCAGGCCTGCCCATGTCGGGTTCTGGCCCTGATCCTTGAGGATGGCTTGAATGCCGGCACGGTTGTCGGCGAGGATCTGCTCGATGGCCGGCTGTACGTGCTCAGGACGGATCGCCGAGAACGGCGGCAGGTCATAGGGCTGCAATAGAGGGTTGTTCTCGCTCACGTTTGGCACCTTGGCTGGAAGAAACATTGGCTCATCTTAATTACAATCGACGCTGACCGCAGCATTGCAACGCCCTATTACGGCTAAAGAAGGAAGCTATTTGTGTCCATTCGTCCATTCCAGCAGCACACACCGACCTTGGGAGAGCGTGCCTTTGTCGATCGCTCGGCGGTGGTGATCGGTGACGTCGAAATCGGCGCCGACAGTTCCATCTGGCCACTGACCGTGATTCGCGGCGATATGCACCGCATCCGCATCGGTGCGCGCACCAGCGTGCAGGACGGTTGCGTACTCCACATCACCCACGCCGGGCCCTTCAACCCTGAAGGCTTCCCGCTGCTGATCGGTGATGACGTGACCATCGCCCACAAAGTCATGTTGCACGGCTGTAACGTGGGCAGCCGCATCCTGATCGGCATGGGTAGCATCGTGATGGACGGCGCCGTGATTGAAGACGACGTGATCGTCGGTGCGGGCAGTCTGGTGCCACCGGGCAAACGCCTGGCCAGCGGCTTTCTGTATGTGGGCAGCCCGGTGAAGCAAGTGCGCGAATTGACCGAAAAAGAAAAGGCCTTCTTTACCTACAGTGCCGGCAATTACGTCAAGCTCAAGGACCAGCACTTGGCCGAAGGCTACGCCCAGCCCGTTTAAGCCCCCCTTTTTGGAGCCCTGCATGCATTACCAGAACGTATTGTTCGACCTCGATGGCACCCTGACCGACCCACGGGAAGGGATCACCCGCTCGATCCAGTTCGGTTTGAGCAAACTGGGCATTGATGAGCCAGACCTGAGCAAACTCGAGCACTTCATAGGCCCGCCGCTGCTGCAACAGTTCATGGCCAGTTATGGCTTCGACGAGGCGAAGGCGTGGGAAGCGATGGGCTTTTACCGCGAGCGTTTTGCCGTGACCGGGCTGTACGAAAATGAAGTGTTCGAGGGTGTCACTCCCTTGCTGGAAGAGCTGGTTGCACAGGGCCGCCAACTGTTTATCGCTACCTCAAAGCCGCATATCTATGCCCGCGAAATTGCCCGCCACTTTGATTTCGCCAGGCACTTCAAGGTGATCTACGGTAGCGAACTGGACGGTACCCGCACCAACAAGGTTGAGCTGATTGCCCATCTGGTCAACGAACAAGGACTGGACCCGGCGCAAACCCTGATGATCGGTGATCGCAAGCACGACCTGATCGGTGCCCGCGACAACGGCATGGACGCAGCGGCGGTGGGCTATGGCTTTGGCAGCTTTGAAGAGCTGAACTCGTTTGCACCCAAGTACCACTTCGAAACCCTGGCGCAGTTGCATCAGGCGTTCAAGCGCTGACCTGCCCTTGTGGGAGCGGGCTTGCCCGCGATGGCCACGACGCGGTGACTCTTTCACCCTGCGGTGGCCCAATCGCGAGCAAGCCCGCTCCCACAATGCGCTAACCGGCGCGCAGCGCCATCTCTCGACGCAAATCCTCGCGCCAGCCCAGCAAAAACCCCAGTTCCACCACCACAAACAGCGGTCCCACGATCAGCCCGGTGACGTCATCGATAAACGCCGGCTTGCGCCCCTCGTAGTAATGCCCGACAAACTGAAACACCCAGCCCACCACAAACAGTCCAATGCCCCAGCCTAGCCAGGCAGCGGTGCCCAACCCCGCCAGCGCGTGCCCCAGCCACACCGTCAAAGCCAGCAGCAGCGTCATCAACAACCCCAGGCGCAACTCAAGGCGCAGGTAAAACACGGCACTGGCCAGCATCACCAGCACTGCCGGTGAAATACCCATCCATTGCGGGCGCGACAGCAGCGTTGCAACGGCAATCACGATCAGCGGGATGCCCACGAAATGCGTGGCGATATTGTGCGGGTCGCGGTGATAGGCAGCATATTGGCTCAAATGGTCGACCAGGCTTTTCATGGTGCAGAACCCTCAAATTTTATTTTTAGTTATAAACAAATAGCTTCTTATTCCTTAGCGAATCTAAAAACCGTCCCTATACTGACTCGGTAACACACATACCGCTGGAGGCGCACACCCATGGGCAACGATTCGATTCGCTATTTGATAGTGCCGGGCTGGCAAGGTTCGTCCGACGATCATTGGCAAACCCACTGGCAAAACAGCTTGCCGAACAGTGCTCGGGTGGAGCAGGCCGACTGGCTGACGCCCCGCCGCGAAGACTGGATCGCCGCCCTGGCCGAAGCCATTGCTGCCGACAGCACCCCCGTGATCCTGATCGCCCACAGCCTGGGTTGCATTACCGTAGCCCATTGGGCCGAGCGTGCGCCAGAAAGCCTGTTAAACCAAGTGCGCGGCGCGTTGCTGGTGGCCCCGGCAGACGTCGAGCGCCCGGCCTGTGCGCCGGCCTTGCGCAACTTTCCCCCGATCCCGACCCGGTCGTTGCCTTTTCCAAGCCACATCGTCAGCTCGGATAACGATGGTGCTGTCAGCGCGCCACGGGCTATGGAATTTGCCCGTCAATGGGGCGCCGAGATCGGCATCATCAGCGGCGCCGGGCATATCAACGTTAAATCCGGACACCAGCGCTGGGAGCAAGGCTTCGCCTTTTTATACCGCCTGCAAACCCGTATCGAGCACGGCGCCCTGCGTCGCGCGTGAATTCCTGTAACGCCCGCGCCCACCCTCCGGCGGCGGGCGGGAGCCTGCCATGAGCCTGCATGAAACCTTCGGTCAGCCGCTGCTGACCTTTCCTGACGCGGAAAAAAGCCCGCTGAGCATTCGCGCCAAAGCGCTGGTGTTTGTCGACCCCCGCTCGCGCCAATTACGCAACGATCTGGAGCTGCTCGCGCCGCGCGCCTTGCCCGTGCTGATTCGTGGTGAAACCGGCAGCGGCAAAGAGCTGCTCGCTCGACATATCCACCGCGCCAGTGACCGCACCGGCCTGTTTGTGTCAGTCAATTGCGGTGCCATCAGCCCCACTTACGCTGACGCCGAGCTGTTTGGCTATGCCGCCGGAACACACAGCAGTTCGGCCAGCAGCCGCGCCGGGTGGTTTGGTTCGGCCAATGGCGGGACTCTTTATCTGGACGAAATCGGCGACTTGCCGTGGGCAATCCAGACCAAGCTGCTGGCGGCCCTGGAAACCCACGAAGTCACCCGTGTGGGCGCCCATCAACCGAGCCCGGTGGACGTGCGCCTGGTGGCGGCCACCAGTATCGATCTGGCGCAGGCGGTGGCTGCCGGAAAATTCCACGAGCGGCTGTATCACTACCTCAGCGAAGGGCGGCTGGACTTACCCGCGTTGCGCGAGCGGCCGGGGGACATCCTTTCGCTGGCCGAATATTTCCTGGGCATTTACAGCCAGCGCCTGAACCTGCCCGTGCCGTTTATCAGCGACAGAGCCCAGCGGGTACTTGAGCGCCACAGCTGGCCGGGCAATACCCGTGAGCTGGAAAACGTGATTCATTTTGCTTTGCTGGTGAGCACGGGCGAGGAGATCCAGCCCGAGCACTTGAACCTGCCTGACGCCCTGAGCCAGATCGAGCTGTTTGTAAAAAGCGCCACGGCACAGGAGTTGGCGGCGATCAGGCAGTTGTTGCCTTGACCCTGTGGGAGCGGGCTTGCCCGCGATGGCAGCGACGCGGTGTATCTGTCACACCACGGCGTTCCTGTCGCGGGCAAGCCCGCTCCCAAAAAAACTCAAGTGAACAAAATGGCATAAGAAGCTGAATAAATATTATTGTTCTGGAATAAAGAAACTCGGTATTGTTCGCTTCGTCTTCCAGGAAAACCGTCATACGAACGGTCACACACATAAGGGTATCGCATGAAAAAGGTTCTGTTGTTTACCGCATTGGCGGCTGCTTTGACTGCAGGCCTGGCACAGGCTGGCGAAAAACTGGTGGTTGCCGCAACGCCGGTGCCTCACGCCGAAATCCTTGAGCTGATCAAACCAACCCTCGCCAAAGAAGGCGTGGATCTGGACATCAAGGTCTTCACCGATTATGTGCAACCCAACGTGCAAGTGGCCGAAAAACACCTGGACGCCAACTACTTCCAGACCCTTCCATACCTGGAAAGCTTCAATAAAGGCAAAGGCACCAACCTGACCACCGTGATCGGTGTTCACGTTGAACCCTTCGGTGGCTACTCGAAGAAGGTCAAAAACCTGTCCGAGCTTAAAGACGGCGCAACCATCGCTATCCCTAACGAAGGCAGCAACAGCGGCCGTGCCCTGATCCTGCTGCAAAAGGCCGGTCTGATCGAACTCAAAGACCCGACCAACGCTGTGTCGACCCCGAAGGACATCGCCAAGAACCCGCACAACTTCAAGTTCAAAGAGCTTGAGTCCGCACTGCTGCCACGGGTGCTGGACCAGGTTGACCTGGACATGATCAACACCAACTACGCGCTGGAAGCAGGCCTGAACCCGGGCACTGACGCGCTGATCATCGAAGGTGCTGATTCGCCATACGTGAACTTCCTGGTTGCCCGCCCTGACAACAAGGACAGCGTCGCAATCCAGAAGCTGGCCAAGGCCCTGACCAGCCCTGAAGTAAAAGCCTTTATTGCTGAAAAATACAAAGGTGCGGTACTGCCAGCGTTCTGATTACACGCCAGGCTACTGAAAACGCCGACGGCTTTTATAGCGTCGGCGTTTTTATTTGTCGGGCCAATACCAGGCGGGCTGGTCCAGCATGCGTTGGCCGACCACTTCTGTCTGGCCAAGGTTTTTTTCCAGCACGATGCAGTTGCACTCAGGGTCTTGTTGCAGGGCGGCGATCAGACGCCGGGCATGGGATACCACCCACACCTGCGAGTGCTGCGAAGCACTGATGATCAGCCGCGCCAGCGCGGGCAACAAATCGGGGTGCAAGCTGGTTTCCGGTTCGTTGAGCACCATCATGCTCGGCGGACGCGGGGTCAGCAAAGCCGCAACCAGCAGCAGATAGCGCAAGGTGCCGTCCGAGAGCTCGGCGGCAGACAACGGGCGCAACAGCCCCTCTTGATAAAACTCGATATAAAAATGCCCGCCGGGCACACATTCGATTTCCAGCCGTGCGCCAGGGAATGCATCGCTGATCGCGGCATGCAAGGCTTCAGGGTTGCCGACCTCAAGGATTGTTTGCAACGCAGCGGCCAGATCACGACCATCGTGATGCAGCACCGGCGTACGCGTGCCCAGTTGTGGTTGGCGCACAGGCGCGTCGGGGTCGGTGCGAAAGTGATCGTAGAAACGCCAGCCACGGATGGACTCGCGCAACTGCAACACTTCAGGGGATGCCTGCAAGCTGCCGACCTGATCGAACAGGCTGTCGAAAAGCGGCGTGTGCTGTGCCAACACCTGCCAGTTGCGGCCGTCACGGGCGCGGATCATGGGGCCTTTACGTTCAACCAGCTCGCTGGCCGGGCGGTAAAAAGGCCCTGCCCATAGGCTCTCATGCTTGATCTGCGGGTCGAGGTTGAACTGCGTGCGTCCGGGTATCGGCAAGCCCAGGGCGATGGCGTAGCTGAAGTCTTCTCCGGCAAAACCAAGGCGCAGGCGCTTGGCTTCCTGGGGCACGCTGGCGTTGACATCAACCTCGCCCAGCTTCATGCGGCGGGAGATCACCTCAGGCCCGGCCCAGAACGTCGAGCTCAGGCCGCCTTCACGGGCCAGGGCATTGACCACACCCCCCTGGGCGGTTTCGGCCAACAAGCGCAGGGCGCGATAAAGGTTGGATTTGCCACTGCCATTGGGGCCGGTGATCAGATTCAGCCGGGCCAGGGGCACCACCAACTGATTGATGGAACGGTAGTTGGCCACGGCCAGGGTGGTGAGCATGGGGTGACCTCATTTCGTGAAACTGATAGGCGGTAATAGAGTCCCACAGACGCTGAACACTGTTCTACGCTATCAACCGTATCCGCATGTTAAACGGCATCACGCAAAGGAGCTTGCATGGCTGGTCCACTGAACACGGGCATTTTGGGCTTGAGCCTGTTGGCGCTTCTCACCGCGTGCGGCAAGGAGGGCCCCAAAGAGCCTCTGTCCCCCCGGGTGTATGTGCAAGAGGTGAGTACCCGTGAGTTCGCCCCACCGATCCAGCTCAGCGGTGATATTCAGGCCCGGGTCGAAACCCAGCTGTCATTCCGGGTGGGTGGCAAGATTATCGAGCGCAAGGTGGATGTAGGTGACCATATCCAGGCCCATCAGGTGCTGGCCCGTCTCGACCCCAAAGACCTGAAGATCCAGGTCGAGACCGCCCAGGCCAGCGTTAACGCGCAACAGGCGCAAGTGGTGCAAACCCGCGCGGCGTTTGTGCGTCAGCAAAAGCTGCTGCCAAAGGGCTACACCAGCCAAAGCGAATACGATGCTGCCAATGCCGCCCAACTGAGCGCCAAAAGTGCCCTCGCAGCGGCCCAGGCGCAATTGGCCAACGCCCGCGAACAACTGAGTTACAGCAACCTGGAGGCCGAGGCACCGGGCATCATCACCGCGCGCCAGGCCGAAGTCGGGCAGGTGGTACAGGCCACCATGCCGATTTTTACCCTGGCCCGCGATGGCGCACGGGATGCCGTATTCAACGTGTATGAATCGCTGTTTATCGAACCCCCCAAAGACCCCACGGTACAGGTCACGCTGCTGAGCGATCCGACAATCAAGGTCAACGGCCAGATCCGTGAAATCACTCCCACGGTTGCGGCACAAAGCGGCACGCTGCAGATCAAGGTGCAGCTCGACGCCTTGCCCAAGGGCATGGACCTGGGCTCGATTGTCAGTGTCAACCTGACCCCGCCGCCCAGCGCCAGCATTGAACTGCCATGGTCGGCCCTGACCAAGGACATCAGCGAGCCCGCCGTATGGATCGCCGACGAGCAAAGCAATGTACGCCTGCAACGGGTCAAGGTCGGGCGCTACCTGACCGGCAGCGTGATTGTCAGCGAAGGCCTCAAGGATGGAGAAAAAGTCGTGGTTGCAGGGGGGCAGTTGTTACACCCGGGCATGAAAGTTGAAATCGTTCCCGCACCGGCAGAAGGGGTGCAGCTATGAGGCGTTTATGGATGATGCCGCTGGCTGCTGCGATGCTGATGGGCTGCTCGGAGAAACAGCCGCCGGAACCCGTTCGCCCGGCGCTGTATGTGATTGCCCGGCCCGAGCTGGTCCAGGATCTGGGCCGCTTTGCTGGGAGTATCGAAGCTCGTTATGAAAGCACCCTGGGCTTTCGTGTTCCGGGGCGCATCGTGCGCCGTTATTACGATGTGGGTGCGGTGGTGAAACAGGGTGACATTCTGGCTAACCTCGACCCCACCGATCAGCAAAACCAGCTGCGTGCGGCCCAGGGTGATTTGGCCAAGGTACAGGCACAATTGATCAACGCCAGGGCCAATGCCCGTCGTCAGCAAGAGCTGTTCGACCGTGGTGTGGGCGCCCAGGCCCAACTGGACACCGCGCAAGCCGACCTCAAGACCACACAGGCTTCGATGCAGCAGGCGCAGGCTGCGGTCAATCAGGCTCAGGACCAGCTCAGCTACTGCAACCTGCGCGCCGACCATGATGCCGTGATTACCCAATGGCATGCCGAGGCCGGGCAAGTGGTGAGCATTGGCCAGGAAGTGGTCACACTGGCCCGCCCTGAAATCAAGGAGGCGGTCATCGACCTCCCGGGTCCGTTGGCCGAAGCACTGCCCAAAGGTATCGAATTCCTCGTCGCCGGCCAGCTCGACCCGACTATCAACACCCGCGCCCATGTCCGCGAAATCGCCCCGCAAGCCGACAGCGCCACCCGCACCCGGCGCACCCGCCTGACACTGGACCAGACGCCGGCGGCATTCCGTCTTGGCAGCTCGGTCAGCGTGACCGTCAGCAGCCCGACGGCCGAGCACTTCCAGCTGCCGCTCACTGCCCTGCAGGAAGTCGACGGCCACAGCCGCGTATGGATCATTGACAGCGCCACTCAAACCGTCAGCCCGCGTGACGTCAGCGTACTGCGCCGCGACGCCCGCAACGTGCTGTTGTCGGGTGGCATCAAAACCGGCGACAGGGTGGTCAGTGCAGGTGTGTACAGCCTCACCCCCGGGCAGAAAGTCAGACTCGATAAGGAAAGCTCGCAATGAATGGGAAGTTCAACCTGTCCGAGTGGGCCCTGAAGCATCAGTCATTTGTCTGGTATTTGATGTTTGTCGCGGTGGTCGCCGGGATTTTTTCATACATCAATCTGGGGCGCGCTGAAGACCCGTCCTTCGCCATCAAAACCATGGTCATCCAGTCCAAATGGCCCGGTGCTACGGTCGACGAAACCCGCCTGCAAATCACCGACCGCATCGAGAAAAAGCTTGAGGAGCTGGATTCTCTCGACTACGTGCAAAGTTACACCCGGCCCGGTGAATCGACGGTGTTTGTGTTCCTCAAGGACACCACCAAAGCCGATGCCATCCCGCATATCTGGTATGAGGTGCGCAAAAAGATCGGCGACATTCGCGGCGACTTTCCCCAGGGCATTCAAGGCCCGGGGTTCGACGATGAGTTCGGTGATGTCTATGGCACCATTTTCGCCTTCACCGGCGACGGCTTCACCATGCGTCAGCTGCGCGACTATGTAGAGCAAGTGCGCACCGGCATTCGCGATGTACCCAATCGCGGCAAGGTGATGACCATCGGTGAACAGGACGAAACTTTCTACCTGGATTTCTCGACCCGCAAACTGGCAGCTTTGGGCCTCGACCAACAGCACATTCTGGAAAGCCTGCAAGAGCAGAACGCCGTCACTCCCGCCGGGGTAATCGAGGCCGGGCCGGAGCGCATGTCGGTACGCACCTCGGGGCAGTTCCACAGCGTTGAGGATCTGGCCGCCGTGAATCTGCGGGTCAACGACCGTTTTTACCGCCTGGCCGACATTGCCGAAATCACCCGTGGCTACGTCGACCCCGCGGCCCCCATGTTCCATTACAACGGCAAGCCGGCCATTGGTCTGGCAATCGCCATGATTGATGGTGGCAACATTCAGGAGTTCGGCAAGCAACTACAGCAGCGCATCGACGACCTGACCGCGCAGTTACCGGTGGGTGTTGGCGTGCATATGGTGTCCGATCAGGCGCAAGTGGTCGAGGAAGCTGTCAGCGGCTTCACCAGCGCCCTGTTTGAGGCGGTGGTGATTGTACTGGCGGTGAGTTTCATCAGCCTGGGCCTGCGCGCCGGTCTGGTGGTGGCGATCTCGATCCCGTTGGTGCTGGCGCTGGTGTTCGTGTTTATGGAATTTACCGGCATCGCCATGCAGCGCGTGTCGCTGGGTGCGCTGATCATCGCCCTGGGCCTGCTGGTGGACGATGCGATGATCACGGTGGAGATGATGATCACCCGGCTGGAACTTGGGGAAACCAAGGAGCAGGCGGCGACCTTTGCCTATCATTCCACGGCGTTCCCGATGCTCACCGGGACACTGGTGACCGTGGCAGGCTTTGTGCCCATCGGCCTTAACAACAGCTCGGCGGGGGAGTACACCTTCACCCTGTTCGCGGTGATTGCCGTGGCAATGCTGGTGTCGTGGGTGGTGGCCGTGCTGTTCGCGCCGGTGCTGGGCGTGCATATCCTCAGCGCCAAGGTCAAACCCAAGCCCGAGAAACCCGGGCGCCTGGCCCAGGCCTTCGACACCGCGCTGCTGTGGTGCATGCGTTATCGCTGGACGACCATTGGCGCGACAGTGCTGATGTTTGTACTGGCGGTGTTCGGCATGGGCCTGGTGCAGAACCAGTTTTTCCCGGCCTCTGACCGCCCCGAGATTCTGGTGGACCTGAACCTGCCGCAAAACGCCTCGATCCAGGAGACGCTCAAGGTCACCCAGCGTTTTGAAGAGTCGCTTAAGGGCGATGACGATATCGTGCGCTGGAGCTCGTACATCGGTGAAGGCGCGATCCGTTTCTACCTGCCGCTCGATCAGCAACTGCAAAACCCTTTCTATGCCCAGTTGGTGATTGTCAGCAAAGGCCTGGAAAGCCGTGATGCCCTGATCGAACGGCTCAACAAACGCTTGCGCGAGGACTTTGTGGGGGTGGGCAGCTTCGTGCACACCCTGGAACTGGGGCCGCCGGTGGGCCAGCCGCTGCAATATCGGGTCAGCGGGCCGAATATCGACCTGGTGCGCAAGTACTCGATCGACCTGGCCTCGGTGCTCGACGCCAACCCCAATGTCGGTGAAACCATCTTCAACTGGAACGAGCCCGGCAAGGTGCTGCGTATCGACATTGCCCAGGACAAGGCCCGCCAGTTCGGGCTGTCATCCGAAGACGTGGCCCATGTGATGAACAGCATCGTCAGCGGTGCCGCCGTCAGCCAGGTCAAGGACAACATTTACCTGATCAATATCGTCGGTCGGGCCAACAGTAACGAGCGCGGTACCCCGGAAACCCTGCTCAACCTGCAGATCACCACCCCCAGCGGCACCTCGATCCCGCTATTGGCTTTTGCCACGGTGCGCTACGAGCTGGAGCAGCCGCTGATCTGGAGCCGTGACCGGATCCCCACCCTGACCCTCAAGGCCTCGGTGCGCGGCTCGATGCAACCGACCGATCTGGTCAAGGTGCTCAAGCCCGAAGTCGACAAGTTTGCCGCCAACCTGCCTGAAGGCTACAACGTGCAAACCGGCGGCACGGTAGAACAAAGCGCCAAGGCCCAGGGCCCGATCGCCAAAGTCGTGCCGTTGATGCTGTTCTTGATGGCAACCTTCCTGATGATCCAGCTGCAAAGCGTGCACAAGATGTTCCTGGTGGTCAGTGTCGCGCCGCTGGGGCTGATCGGTGTGGTGCTGGCGCTGGTGCCCACCGGCACGCCGATGGGCTTTGTGGCGATCCTGGGGATTCTGGCGCTGGTGGGCATCATCGTGCGTAACTCGGTGATCCTGGTGACCCAGATCGACCAGTACGAACGCGACGGCTTCGATCCGTGGCACGCGGTGATGCAAGCCACCCAGCATCGTCGTCGGCCGATTCTGCTGACCGCGGCAGCGGCCAGCCTGGGCATGATTCCGATTGCCCGGGACGTGTTCTGGGGGCCGATGGCCTACGCCATGATCGGCGGCATTCTATCGGCCACCTTGCTCACGCTGTTGTTTCTGCCAGCGCTGTATGTGGCTTCGTACAAGATCAAGGAGAACAAGAACCCGCCGCCAGAACATGCGTAACCCAGTGGGGCGGGCTTGCTCGCGATTCGGACGACGTGGTCTGACAGACACACCGCGTCGATCCCATCGCGAGCAAGCCCGCTCCTACAGCAGGGTGATTAGTGTGAATTTACGAATGCCGGTATCAAGACAGCGGTCTTTAATTGAAGGGAGGTGTGAACCTGGTTTCAACCCTCTCCGCAGGGAGAGGGTTGGGGGGAGGGGCTTTGGGCTCTTGCTTCGGGCTTTTTAACGCTGCGCCTGCCCCTGCTGCATCACCCACTGCACCACTTGTGGCATCAGCACATCACTGGCCTGGCCAAAACCTGCGACCACGCCTGGTACCATCGGGTTGCTCAGCGGCTGGCGCGTCTCAAAGCGTTTGGAAGCAATCACCCGCTGATCGCTGCTGCGTACCAGGCGGGCGTTGTACTGGATCAGCACTTCCGGGCTTTTGCCGTTGTAGTGGGTCTGAAACGCCAACAATTCGCCCCCCAGTTCGTAATCGGACTGCAAGTTGCTGTCATCGGTGCTCAAGCCCTGGATCCTGCCATCCTGCAAGAAGGCCTCAAGCAGACGGTTGCGCAACAGCACCGGGGCCGTATCGCTCCAGCGGGCACCTTTGTAGTTACTGATCAGGTTGCCCTCAGGCACCACCACGATGTTCTGGCTGTTCAACGCGCCAGTGGTCATCGGCTTTTCCAGACGCAATGACCACTTCACTGGCGTACTCTGGCTGACGGCCATGGGTGCTTGCGCCGCCGGCAGCCGATACACATCGACTATCTCGGGTTTGGGCAAAATCGAGCAGGCGCTGAGCAGGCTCAGACCAGTAGCAAGGGCGATGGAACCTGCCAGGCGATAGGTGCGCTTCATGGGGTGAATTCCTTGTTCTGCTCGCGGCCCAGCAAGTAACCGCTTGGATTGGATTCCAGGCGCCGCGAGATCGAGCGCAATGTGCCAAGGGTTTCGCGCAGTTCATTGACTGCAGGGCCGAGCTGATTCAGCCCCTGCAGGCCGCTGTTGAGCGAGTCCTCATTGTTGTTGATCAGTTTGTTGATCGTCGCCGTGCTCTGCTGCAGGGAGTTCATGGCCTGCTCGGCGCTGTTGAACATCTGTTTGCCTTCGGTGCTCAACAGGCCGTTGGCGTTGCGCATCAGCACGTTGGTTTGCTCAAGCGTGACGCTGGCCTGTTTACCGACCTGGGCCAGCTGTTTCAATGTCTGGCTGATATCGCCGCGCTGACCGGCAATGGCTGTAGTGGTTTGCTCAAGGTTGTCCAGGGTCTTGCTGACACGGTTGACGTTGTCTTCGGAGAACAACGCATTGGCGTTATGCAGCAGCATATTGACGTTGGCCATCACGTCAGAGCCGTCGGTGAGCAGGCGGGCAATGGGCGAGGGCGAAGCCACGATTTCCGGCAGCTTGCCGTCCTTGCCCTTGAGGGGCGGGCTGTTGGGGTCACCGCCACTGAGCTGGATGATCGAAGTCCCGGTCACGCCGGTCAGCGCCAGCTTGGCCTTGGTGTCGACCTTGACCGGGGTGTTGGCCGCCAGACGAATGCGCGCCAGTACCCGGCGCGGGTCCTTGTCGTCCAGGCGCAGTTCGATCACGTCGCCGACCTTGATCCCGTTGTATTGCACCGAGCTGCCTTTGGACAGGCCGCTGACGGCTTCGTTGAACACCACTTCGTAATCCTTGAACGTGCTGTCCATGCTCGCCTTGGCCAGCCACAGGCCAAACAGCATGGCCCCGACGACAATCAGGACGCTGAACAGGCCGATCAATACATGATGGGCACGGGTTTCCATGTCATTGCTCCTTGAGGTGGGTTGCCGCTTCGTACGCGGCGCGGCCACGGGGGCCATGGAAATAGTCATGAATCCACGGGTCGTCGTAGTCTTCGACCTCAGTGATGGGTGCCGCCACCAGCACCCGTTTTTGCGACAGCACCGCCACCCGGTCAGTGATGGTGTACAGCGTGTCCAGATCGTGGGTGACCAGGAACACGCTTAACCCCAGCGCATCGCGCAGTGTCAGGATAAGTTGGTCAAAGGCCGCCGCGCCGATCGGATCCAGCCCAGCGGTGGGTTCGTCCAGAAACAGGATGTCCGGGTCCAGCGCCAGCGCCCGGGCCAGCGCTGCGCGCTTGACCATGCCACCGGACAGTGAAGACGGGTACTTGTCTGCTGCCGACAGGGGCAATCCCGACAGCGCCAGCTTGACGCACGCCAGGTGCTCGGCATCAGGCCGGCTCAGGCCGGCGTGCTCGATCAGGGGCAGGGCGATGTTCTCTTTTACCGTCAGTGAAGAAAACAGCGCACCCATCTGAAACAGCACACCAAAGCGCCGCTCGATCATTGAGCGCGCCTGTTCATCAAGGCTCATCAAGTCCTGGCCAAACACCCGGACCTGCCCTTCAGTGGGCCGACGCAAACCGACAATGCTGCGCAGCAGCACGGATTTGCCGGTGCCGGAGCCGCCGACCACGCCGAGAATCTCACCTTTGTACACATCAAGGTCGAGGTGTTCATGCACGGTCTGGCTACCAAAGCGGTTGCACAGGTCACGCACCTCGATCACGGTCTCGCCGGGTTTGCGCAGGGACGTACTCACCAGCCCATCTCCATAAAGAACAACGCGGCCACGGCGTCGAGGACGATCACGATAAAGATCGATTGCACCACGCTGGATGTGGTGTGGGCGCCCACCGACTCTGCGCTGCCGCTGACTTTAAAGCCTTCAAGGCAGCCGACCGCGGCAATCAGGAAGGCAAAGAACGGCGCTTTGACCATGCCCACCAAAAAGTGCTGCACGCCGATATCCGAGTGCAGCAGCGAAATAAACATGTCCGGCGAGATACCCAGGGACACCACGCAGACCACGGCACCGCCGAGGATGCCCGCCATCATGGCCATGAACGTCAGTAGCGGCAGGGAAATCAACAGCGCCAGCACCCGTGGCAACACCAGCAAGTCCATCGGATCGAGGCCCAGGGTGCGGATCGCGTCGATCTCTTCGTTGGCCTTCATCGAGCCGATTTGCGCGGTAAAGGCACTGGCCGTGCGCCCGGCCAGAAGGATGGCGGTGAGCAACACGCCAAATTCACGCAGGAAGGAAAACGCCACCAGGTCAACGGTAAAAATCCCCGCACCAAAGTTGGCCAGTACCGTGGCACCGAGAAACGCCACTACGGCGCCTACCATAAAGGTCAGCAACACCACGATCGGCGCGGCGTTAAGACCGATCTGCTCGATATGCGCCACCACCGGGGTAATGCGCCATTGTTTGGGTCGAAACAGGTTGCGCGCCAGGGTCTGCAGGATCAGGCCGATAAACCCCAGCAGTTGCAGGGAGTCTTGCCACAGCTTGTAGACCGCGCTGCCGATGCGGCTGAGCAAGAGGATGCCGACGTTCTGTTCCTGGGCTGCGACCGGCACGCAAAAATCGCGCATCGAGGAATAGACCGTTTGCAGCAAGGCGCGGTCGGCGGCGGGGAGTTTTTGGGCGGTGTCGGTCAACTGGCTGACGCGCTCTGCCCCCAGCAGCTCCACCAGCAGCGAAGCCCCGGCCGTATCGATGCTGGACACGTCGTCCAGGTTGATGGCGGTCTGTGCATCGTACTTGCCGACCAGCTGTTCGGTCTGCTGCTTGAGGCGTGTGTAATGGGCAAGCGTCCAGTCGCCGCTGATCAGCAGTCGCGCCGGATTACCGGAAGTGTCTAGTTGGGCATTGCCCGCCATGGCCGTAATAGTCTTAAGCTCCCAGCTCGGTACGTTTGAACGCAGACCTTATGTAATAGCACAATCCGGCAAAAGTGCTTCAGTTTGCCTTAACAACCGCAGGCGCAGATTGATCCAGGTTAACCCTGAAGCGCAAAACGCCGATCAGTTGCCCATCCTCGGTCAACACCCGGACTTGCCAGCGACCCACCGGGTCCGGCGGGAAATTCTGCTTGTGGGTCCAGGCGCGATAACCCTCTTTGCGCCCGCCATGAATATCCAGGGCGATGCGGTCGACCTCCTGGCCGTTGAGTTGCCACACATGGTAAATCCGCTCATTCAAACCCCGGGGCGCATTGATCGAGGTATAGGCGTACAGGCCACGACTGCGCAGCTCGCTGACGCTGATGTGCTTGATGCTCTCGCCCGGCGTGCGGTCCTGCAACTGGGTGGTGACGGCCACTTCGGTCATCCACAGCGTAGCCGGTGGCACCCAGGATCGCAGCAGCCAGCCGGTGCCGCCCAGGGCCAGGACTATCAAGGGCAATACCAGCCAGCCACGCCAGGTTTTCAGCGGCAGGCTCACGGCCAGGCTGGGAATGGACAGCAGCACGGCGGTGCCCAGCGCCAGTTTGTAGCTCTCGGAGGTGGTGAGGTTGAGGATGATCGGCAACGCCGTCAGCATGGCCGCGAACAGGGCCAGGGTGTGCAGGGCCAGAAACAGCCAGCGCCGGGGGGCCAGCCATTTGTAATACAGCGGGTCAGTGATGGCGATCAGTGCGCACACGCCCAGAAGTCCGGTAAAGACCAGTTGGCCACTGTTCCAAGTGGTGGTGATAAAGAAAAATGGCAGGACGAAAAAAAAACTTTCCTGGTGGATCATCTGGGTGGCATAGCGCAGCAGCGGTTCAGGTATTTCGCGCTTGAACACCCGGCTGAACAGCCGGGTGAAGGTGTTTTCCAGCATCAACCAGACCCAGCTCACCAGCAGGATCACCGCAATCCAGCGGGCCATGCCTTGCTGGCGGTCCACCAGAATGAAACTGCCCACCCCCGAGCAAAAGCCAAACGCCGCGATCAGCCCTGGATAGCGCTTCATCAACTCAAGGATGCGCTGTAGGTAGTGGTTCCAGTCTGGCATTTGGCAGTTCACATTCTGTAAGGGGAAAACCTGGACAGAATAGCGTTTTAGGCGCTCCGCGTCCGGCACGATTGAAGGGCCAAGGCCTGCATCGGCGCCCTGCAATCAATGCCCGTGGCTTCTGCCCACATGGCTGGGCTCGCCTTCCGGCGGGCTGACCGAGCCGCTGACTTCCAGCTGCTGCAAAATCCCGCAATGCTCCCCGTCAGGCCCCTCGCCACACTTTTGCCGCAGGTCGAGCAATTGCGCCTGCAGGGCCAGCAAACTGTCGACCCGCGCCTTGACGTGATGAATATGTTCGTCGATCAGCGCATTCACGCTTTCGCACTGGTCCTGGGGGCTGTCACGCAGGTTGAGCAGGCTGCGGATTTCTTCCAGGGTCATGTCCAGGCTGCGGCAATTGCGGATAAACGTCAGCCGCTCAACATGGGCCTGGGTGTACAAACGGTAGTTGCCTTCACTGCGCGCAGGCTCTGGCAGCAGCCCTTCGCGTTCGTAATAACGGATGGTTTCGACCTGACAGTCGGTCAATTTCGCCAGTTCGCCAATTTTCATCAAGCAGATCTCCAAAAGGATGCTTGACCCTATAGTGGCTACAGGGTCTTTACTTGGCAACAGGCACCTTTCCCGGACGCAATCTGATGAGCGATTCCATTCACGCACCGAACAAGCATGATCACGATCACGATCACGATCACGATCACGATCACGATCACGAACATGGGCATGGCGACACGCACGCTCACGCCCATAGCTGCTGCCCTGGCGCAGCGGGGCCGAGCGTCGTCAAGCTGGCCGCCGCGGCCACTGCGGGCGCGCGCCTGAGCAGCTTTCGCATTGAAGCGATGGACTGCCCCACCGAGCAGACCCTGATCCAGAACAAGCTGGGCAAGCTGGCGGGTGTGCAGCAACTGGAATTCAACCTCATCAACCGGGTATTGGGCGTGACCCACGACCTGCCGTCCGTCGGGCCGATTGTCGACGCAATCAAATCCCTCGGCATGCACGCCGAGCCCATCGATTCCGGTGCGGATGCGGCCCCGCCTGCACTGCCTGCGAAAAAACACTGGTGGCCTCTGGCCGTGGCCGGTGCGGGCGCGTTGGCGGCTGAAGTGCTGCACTTTACCGATGCTGCACCCACCTGGGTGATTGCGCTGGTGGCGCTGGTGTCGATCCTCAGCGGCGGCCTGACCACCTATAAAAAGGGCTGGATCGCCCTGAAAAACCTCAACCTGAACATCAATGCACTGATGAGCATCGCCGTGACGGGGGCCGTGTTGATCGGCCAATGGCCGGAAGCGGCGATGGTGATGTTCCTGTTTACCGTGGCCGAACTGATCGAAGCCAAATCCCTCGATCGTGCGCGCAATGCCATCAGTGGCCTGATGCAAATGGCGCCGGACAAGGCCACCGTGCAGCAGGCGGATGGCAGCTGGATTGAGCTTGAGGTCAAAGACATCGCCCTGGGCAGCCTGGTCAGGGTACGGCCGGGCGAGCGTATCGGCCTGGACGGTGAAGTGGTAGCGGGCAACTCCACAGTCGATCAGGCGCCGATCACCGGTGAAAGCCTGCCCATCGAGAAAGCGCTGGGCGACAAAGTCTTCGCGGGCACCATCAACCAGTCCGGCGCCCTGGAATACCGGGTGACGGCAGCGGCCAACAACTCGACCCTGGCGCGGATCATTCACGCTGTAGAGCAGGCCCAGGGCGCCCGGGCACCGACCCAGCGTTTCGTCGACAGCTTCGCGAAAATCTATACCCCGCTGGTGTTTGCCTTTGCCCTGGCAGTGGCGGTGATCCCGCCGTTGTTTATGGGCGGCGTATGGTTTGACTGGATCTACCGTGCGCTGGTGTTACTGGTGGTGGCGTGCCCTTGTGCGCTGGTGATTTCGACGCCGGTAACCATCGTCAGCGGCCTGGCGGCTGCGGCCCGCAAGGGGATTTTGGTCAAGGGCGGGGTGTACCTGGAAAGCGGCCACAAGCTCGACTTCCTGGCCCTGGACAAGACCGGCACCATCACCCACGGCAAACCGGTGCAAACCGATTACCTGCCCCTTGATCCGCTGGTCACTGACAGCGCGGTGCTGTTGGCCGCCAGCCTTGCAAGCCGTTCCGATCATCCGGTGTCGCTGGCTGTGGCTAATGCTGCTGTGGATAAGAATCTGCCTTTGAGTGCTGTGGATAACTTCACCGCGCTGGCGGGGCGCGGAGTGCGTGGCGAAATCGACGGCAAGCTCTACCACCTGGGCAATCACCGCCTGGTTGAAGAATTGGGCCTGTGCTCTCCTGAACTCGAGACCGAGCTGTTTGCGCTGGAAGAACAGGGCAAAACCGTGATCTTGCTGTGCGACAGCGCAGGCCCGCTGGCGCTGTTCGCCGTGGCAGACACAGTCAAGCAAACCAGTCGTGAAGCGATCCGCGAGTTGCATGAGTTGGGCATCAAGACCCTGATGCTGACCGGCGATAATCCTCACACGGCCAACGCCATTGCCGCCCAGGTCGGTATCGACGAAGCCCAGGGCAACCTGCTCCCGGAAGACAAGCTCAAGGCGATCGAAGCGCTGTATGCCAAGGGCCATCATGTAGGCATGGTGGGCGACGGCATTAATGACGCTCCGGCCCTGGCCCGTGCCGAGATCGGTTTTGCCATGGCCGCGGCAGGTACGGATACCGCGATCGAGACCGCCGATGTTGCCCTGATGGACGACGATCTGCGCAAGATACCGGCTTTTATTCGCCTGTCACGGCAGACCTCCAGCATCCTGAAACAGAACATTGCCTTGGCATTGGTCATCAAGGCGATCTTTCTTGCGGTAACCTTCCTCGGTTTGGCCACCATGTGGATGGCCGTGTTTGCCGACATGGGCGTCAGCCTGTTGGTGGTGTTCAACGGTTTGCGCCTGTTGCGCAAATAGATCAAGAGGGGCTGTTGTGCTGAGTGCCGAGCTGAAAGCGTTTTACCGGGTGGCCCAACTGGGCAGCATTACTCAGGCCGCCAAAAAGCTCGGGCTGAGCCAGCCGACTGTGACCACGCAAATCCGCAACCTCGAAAGCCAGTACGGTGTAGAGCTGTTTTACCGTGGCGGCCGGCGCCTGACCCTCAGCGATGACGGCGTACGCCTGCTGCCGATGGTCAAGGCGTTGCTGCAGCAAGAAGCCGATATCGAATTCTTTTTGCGCAACAGCGGCCAGGGCACCGGCATGCTGCGCATTGCCGCGACCGCGCCGTATTACATCCTGGATCTGGTCAAAGCCTTTCGCGAACGCTTGCCGCAGATCGAGGTGGCGGTGGATATCGGCAACTCCCAGCAGGTGCTGGAGGCACTGGACGAATACCGGGTCGATATCGCGGCTTCCTCACAACTGGTGGAAGACCCGCGCCTGATCCGCCGCGTCCTGGGTGCCGATCCGCTGGTGCTGGCGGTGCATCGCAATCACCCATTGGCCAAGCTAGAGCATGTACCGCTCAGTGCGCTGGCCGGGCATTGCTTGTTGATGCGTGAGCAAGGTTCGACCACGCGCCAGTTGACCGAAGACCTGCTGGCCAATGCCGGGGTGAGTTTTGGTCCGCTGCTGGAAATTGGCAGCCGGGAGTCGATCCGCGAAGCGGTGCTGCGCAATATCGGCATCAGCATCATCGCTCGCCAGGAAGTACCTCATGACCCGCAGTTACGGGTACTGACCCTTGAGAATGCGCCAGTGATCCATGAGTACCTGTACTGCCTCAAAGAGCGAAAAGCCGCGCGTTTGCCGGCCGCGTTTCTGGGGCTGGCGCAGGAAATGGCCCCGGCCTGACCACAACCACTGTGGGAGCGGGCTTGCTCGCGATGCAGACGATGCGGTGTGTCAGGCAAAACGCGGTAAGGCCATCGCGAGCAAGCCCGCTCCCACAATGACCCTGCACCCATACCCAAATCCACCAATACCACTATCGGCTGCTTTGGCCTTGCTGCCACATCTTGTACGCATTGCATCTCTAGGATGGCCCTTATCTGCTTGATGAGGTGCATCCATGAACAGCTCGAACACAACCGCTTTTACCCAGCCCGGCGTGCCGATGAAGGTGCGCAATGTGAGCAAGCGCTTTGGCGCCTTTACCGCGCTGGATAACGTCTCGCTGGAGGTGGCTGCAGGCGAGCTGGTGTGTCTGCTCGGCCCGTCCGGTTGCGGCAAGACCACGCTGTTGCGTTGTATCGCAGGCCTGGAGCATCAGGACAAGGGCGCACTGTACCTGGGTGATCGCGATGTCTCCGAGCTGGCGCCGCAGGCCCGTGATTACGGGATTCTGTTTCAGTCCTATGCTTTGTTCCCAAATCTGACTGTTGAGGCCAACATTGCCTACGGCCTGGCTGGCAGCAATCGTGAGGTGGTGCGCAAGCGCGTCGGCGACATGCTGGAGCTGGTGGGCCTGACCGGCAGCGAAAAGAAATTCCCGGGTCAGCTTTCCGGTGGCCAGCAGCAGCGGGTCGCCCTGGCCCGTGCCCTGGCGCCATCGCCGTCTCTGCTATTACTCGACGAGCCAATGTCGGCCCTGGATGCCCGCGTCCGTGAGCATTTATGTACCGAACTGCGCCAATTGCAGCGCAGCCTGGGCATCACCACGCTGATGGTCACCCACAATCAGGACGAAGCCATGCTGATGGCCGACCGTATTGCTGTGATGAACAACGGCAAGGTCGAGCAGTACGCCACCCCGCAAGAAATCTACGACAAGCCGGCCACGCCGTTTGTCGCCGAATTTGTGGGGCAGGGCAACTGGCTACCGTTTTTGCGCAACAGTGCCACCCACGCTCAGGTCGGCGGCATGAACATGCGCCTGGCAGATGACGCTGGCCGCGCCGCCTCGGGGCGTTTGTTCTGCCGTCCCGAAGCCATCAGCGTCAATCCGGTGCTGCATCAGGAAAACCTGTTCCCGGCCCGGGTTCGGGAAATTACCTTTCTTGGCAATCGCTGCCGCATGAGCTTCGAACTCAACCACCTGCCGGGTCATGCCCTGACGGCCGAAGTCGGCAGTCAGGACCTGCCGCGCCTCGGCACACCGGATATTTTTGTCGCCCTGCCACCCGGCAGCCTGCAGGTGTTTGCCTGACATGGCCGCTGAAATGGCCCTGCCATTGCCCGGCAAAATGTCCCGCCAAGCCAGCAGAGCGGAACTCGGTGACCGTATCTTCGTGGTCGGCGGCAAGCTGCTGTTACTGCTGTTGTTGAGCGTGGCGGTGCTGATGCCGTTGCTGGCAATCTTCTGGCGCGGCTTCAGTGCCGAAGACGGCCAGGGCGGCGGCTGGGTCGCGGCGCGAGAACTGGTCACCAGCGCCAACTTTCACTGGCTGCTGGGTAATAGCCTTAAGGTTTCCCTCAGCGTGGCGGCCATCGTCGTACCGCTGGCGTATCTGTTTGCCTACGCCCTGCAAAGGACCATGATCCCCGGCAAACGCATCTGGCGCGGGTTGTCGTTGCTGCCACTGATGGCACCTTCAATGCTGCCGGGCATCGCGCTGGTGTATCTGTTTGGTAACCAGGGCATGTTACGTGGGCTGGTTAGCGACAATATCTACGGCTTCTGGGGCATCGTTCTCGGTGAGGCCATCTACACCTTCCCGCACGCCTTGATGATTTTGCTGTCGGCTTTGTCTCTGGCCGATGCACGTTTGTTTGACGCTGCATCGAGCATGGGGGCCGGGCCTTTCAAGGCCTTTCGCAGCATTACCTGGCCGGGCACCAAACAGGCCGTGTTTGCCGCGTTCTGCCTGGTCTTCACCCTGACCATCACCGACTTCGGTGTGCCCGTGGTGGTGGGTGGCGACTATCAGGTGCTGGCGCTTGAAGCCTACAAGGCCGTGGTCGGCCAGCAGCAATTCGGTCGCGGCGCCTTGATCGGCATGGTCCTGCTGTTGCCTGCATTGTTCAGTTTCGGCGTTGATGCCTGGCTGCGCCGCCAGCATGGCGATTCGATGAGTGGCCGCGCCCAAGTGTTCAAACCCGTGCCGTCGAAGGGCCGTGACCGCTGTTATCTGGCCATTGTGCTGCTGATTTGCGCCACCCTGCTGCTGGTCTTCGGGATGGCGGTGTACTCGTCGCTGGTCAAGTTCTGGCCATATAACCTGTCGCTATCGCTCAACCACTACCAGTTCAACGACACCGCAGGCGGCGGCTGGCTGGCCTATCGCAACAGTGTAACGATGGCGCTGTGTACGGCGGTGATTGGCAGTCTGGTGATCTTCACCGGCGCCTATCTGATGGAGAAAACCAGAAGCCAGAAAGGCCTCAACCTGGCCCTGCGCATGCTCAGCTTTGTGCCGATGGCCGTGCCGGGGCTGGTGCTGGGACTGGGCTACGTGTTCTTTTTCAACCTGCCGGGCAACCCGCTGCATGTGCTCTACGGCACCATGACCCTGCTGGTGGCCTGCACCATTGCGCATTATTTGACCACTGCACAAATGACTGCGACCACGGCCCTGCGCCAGCTCGACGGCGAATTCGAAGCCGCCGCACTGTCGCTCAAGGCGCCGCTCTATCGCCATTACTGGCGCGTCACCGTGCCTATCTGTCTACCCGCACTGCTGGACATCATGCGCTACCTGTTTGTCTCGGCGATGACCACCGTGTCGGCGGCGATCTTCCTTTACAGCCCCGACACCATCCTCGCGGCGGTGGCGGTGCTGAACATGGACGACGCCGGCAACGTTGGCGGCGCGGCGGCGATGTCGACCCTGATCCTGTTCACTTCGGCGGGTATGTCCTTGCTGCTGGCATGGGCTTCGCGCGGTTTGCTGCGCCGCTCCCAGGCCTGGCGCCAGGGTGCGCCCGCGCAATAACAACAACCCTGCCCCTACACCCCAAAAGGAACCGCACCATGTTCAAGCCTCTTGCTCTTGCCGCTGCTGTCCTCACTGCTTTTAGCTTCAATGCGTTCGCTGCCAAAACTGAACTGACCGTGTACACGGCCCTGGAAGCCGAACAGCTCAAGACCTACAAGCAGGCCTTTGAAAAGGCCAACCCGGACATTGAGATCAAGTGGGTGCGCGATTCCACGGGCATCATCACCGCCAAGCTGCTGGCGGAAAAAGCCCGTCCGCAAGCAGATGCGGTGTGGGGCCTGGCGGCATCCAGCCTGGCGATCCTCGACCAGCAGGGCATGCTGCAAAGCTACGCCCCCAGGGACCTGGCCAAGATCGGCGGCAACTACCGCGATGCAGCCAACCCGCCGGCCTGGGTGGGCATGGACGTGTGGGCCGCGACCATTTGCTTCAACACCATCGAGGCGGAAAAACAGGGCCTGAGCAAGCCGGTGAGCTGGCAGGACCTGACCAAGCCTGAATACAAGGGCAAAATCGTGATGCCCAACCCGGCCTCGTCCGGCACCGGCTTTCTGGATGTGAGCGCCTGGCTGCAGACCTTCGGCGAGAAACAGGGCTGGCAATTTATGGACGACCTGCACCAGAACATCGGCCAGTACGTTCATTCAGGTTCCAAGCCTTGCAAGCTGGCAGCTGCGGGGGAATTCCCGATCGGTATCTCCTTTGAATACCCGGCCGTACAGCTCAAGCGTCAGGGGGCACCGCTGGATATCGTGTTGCCTAAAGAAGGCCTGGGTTGGGAAATCGAAGCGACGGCTGTAATCAAGGGGACGCCGCACGAAGAGGCAGCAAAAAAGCTGGCTGACTTCTCCGCAAGCCCCGCGGCGATGGAGCTTTATAAAGAGAACTTCGCGGTACTCGCCCAGCCCGGCATCGCCAAGCCACAGACCGAGCTGCCAGCCGACTACGAGCAGCGCCTGATCAAGAACGACTTCGCCTGGGCCTCACAGAACCGCGACAGCATCCTGGCCGAGTGGCGCAAACGCTATGACGGCAAGTCCGAGAAAGCGGCGCAGTAGTTTTGTAGCCACAAAAGACCTGTGGGAGCGGGCTTGCCCGCGATTGGATCGCTGCGGTTGGACAGCCGCACCGCGGCGCTTGTATCGCGAGCAAGCCCGCTCCCACAAGGGAAGTGAAGTTGCCCTTCAGGACATCGTGATGACTCAACCAATCCTTATCGTCGGCGCCGGCATTCTGGGCTTGTCCCACGCCTACGCCGCTGCAAGACGCGGTCTCAAGGTACGCGTCTTCGAGCGCACCGCCACGCCACTGGGCGCCTCGGTGCGCAATTTCGGCCAGGCGCTGGTCACCGGCCAACCACCGGGCGTGATGCTCGATCTGGCCCGTGCCAGCCGCGACATTTGGGCAGTCTGGGCGCAGCGCGCAGGCTTTGATCTCAAGCGCAACGGCTCGTACCTGTTCGCCCGCACCGAAGCCGAAGAGCACTTGCTTGAGGCGTTCTGCCAAGGTCGTGCACGCGAGTTCGGCTACCGCGCCGAATTATTGCGCGGTGCAGAAATGGATGCGCTGTACGGTGGCCAGTTCAGCCATCATCGCGCCGCTTTGCATGGCCTTGACGACCAGCAGGTGTATTCACGCGAAGCCATTCCGGCCCTTATCAACTATTTGCAGTGTGAGCTGGGCGTCGAATTTCATTTTTCGACCCTGGTGCGCGAGGTCGAACCCGGTCAGGTCCATACCACGGCGGGGAGTTTCAAGGGTTCGCAGGTGATTGTGTGCTCGGGGCACGATTACCTGACCCTGCTGGCCGAGCCACTGGCCCGGCTCAACCCGAAGATCTGTCGCCTGCAAATGCTGCGCGTGCGGCCCAAGGTCAACTTGAGGCTGCAACACGCCCTGCTGACCGGCCTGAGCTGTGTGCATTACGGCGCTTTTGCCGACTTGCCCGAAGCGGCGCCAGTGCAGGCCGAAATCCTGCGTGACAGCCCGCATCTGGAGCAGCACGGCATTCACCTGCTGATCAGCCCGACGCCTTATGGTGATTTGATCGTCGGCGATTCTCATGATTACAGTGAGGATCCCTCACCCTTCAACGGCGAACAGGTGGATAACTGGATGCTGCAACTGTGCGAAGACACACTGGGCTGTGAAGTGCAGGTGGTCGAGCGCTGGCAGGGCGTCTATGGTGCCAAAGGGGCCAGGCCATTTACCTGGCTGCAGGTGGCGCCCGGCTTGAATGCGGCGCTGATGCACACCGGCGTGGGCATGAGCGTGGGCCCGGCAATGGCCGAGGGCAATATCGCCCGGATGCTGGAGGAGATGTGATGACACACGCACAGCAAGTGGTTGAAGAGGTATTTGGCTTGTACCGGCAATACGGTACCGATGATTACATCGGCGAGCCGGTGTCACAGATCGAGCATATGTCCCAGGCCGCGCAGCTTGCGCTGGATGAAGGTTATGACGATGAAGTGGTGTTGGCCGCGTTCTTTCACGATATCGGGCACTTTTGCGTCAATGATGCGAAGAACATGGATGGATACGGTGTAGTCAGCCATGAGCGGGTGGGCGCCGATTATCTGCGCCGTGCCGGGTTTAGCGAGCGGCTGGCCAAACTGGTGGAATACCATGTACAGGCCAAGCGTTACCTGACCTTGCGTCAGCCGGGGTATTTCGATTTGTTGAGTGAGGCGAGCATTCGCACCCTGGGTTATCAGGGCGGGGTGATGAGCGAGGCCGAGGCGGATGCCTTCGAGCAGGACCCGTTGTGCGGGTTGAGCCTGCGCATGCGGGTGTGGGATGAACAGGCCAAAGAGAGGCATGTGCCGCTGATCGACCTGCACATGCTGAAGGACAAAGCCCTGCGCCTGCTGAATGCATGATCACTGATCATTGTGGGAGCGGGCTTGCTCGCGATGCGTACGCCGCGGTACATCAGCTTTACCGCAGCAATCCAATCGCGAGCAAGCCCGCTCCCACAGGGGGGGCGACATCTAGATCTGCCCGGCCAACAACTCAATCTGCTCCTGACGCTCAGCCTGGCTCAACTTCGGATGCGGGTTGAGCGACGACCATTGCGGGTGCGCCCGCGCCTTGTTCAGGGCTTCGGGCAGTTTGCCTTCGCGCCAGGTCTTGTCCTGCGGGGTGGCGACCTTGATGCTGTCCACCGCCGCATGCCCGCGAGCATTGAGAGCGTGCAGCAATTGCCGTTGGCGCAACGCCAGCAGGCGTAACACGCTGTCGTCCACGGTCAACTCGCGCTGGCCCTTGAACTTGCCCAGCAAGCGGCTGCCGTAGCTGCGCGCGGTTTGCAGCGCACCGCCGGCAATGGCCCCGGCCAGCGCCGCCG